>JBDTTS010000137.1:0-6465 GCA_039930525.1 Actinomycetes bacterium
AGCCCGGCATTCCCGCGACCTGCTTCGCGCACCCACCGACGAACTCCGTCGGGGCTTTCTCACGTATGACCACCTGCGCACCATCGACCGCGCCGTCGGCCCCTTGCCCCAGGCGCAACAAGCCGAAGCGGTGACGGTGCTCACTGAACTGGCAGTCCAGCGCCCGGTTGCTGACGTCCGAACAGCAGCCCGACACCTGCGACTTGTCACCGACCCGGACGGCACGCTCAGCGAGCGTGAGCAGCAGTTCGGTCGGCGCTACCTCACGCTGGCACCGATGCTCGACGGAATGACTGCAGTCGACGGACTGCTCGACCCTGAGTCTGCAGCGCTGCTGTCTGCCGCGCTCGAGCCGTTCCTTTTGACCAACGGCCCAGAAGACCTCCGCACGGCCGCCCAGCGTCGCGCCGACGGGCTGCTCGACATCGTTCGTACCGCCTGCGACCACCGACTGCTGCCCGAGATCAGGGGCGAACGACCCCACCTGCAGGTGCTGATCCCCGAACCGCTCGTCGGCAACCGACGCGTCGGCATCCTCCCCCAGGCACCGGGTGGATACGACCTGTTGCATCCCACCAGTGTTGACCGGGTCAGCTGCGACGCGACCTTCCTACCGGTCCTCCTCGATCCAAAAGGGCCCCCGATGGCCCTTGGGCGCACCCAGAGACTCTTCACCGCCGATCAACGCCGCCTCTTGGCTCTCCGCGACGGCGGGTGCCGCTTCCCCGGTTGTTCGCGACCTCCGGCGCACACCGATGCCCACCACGTGCTGCACTGGTCGACCGGCGGAGCCACTGACGTCGAGAACGCCGCGCTCCTCTGCCGCTTCCATCACCGCCTGGTCCATGAGGGCGGCTGGCAGGTGCTCTGTTCAGATGCCGGCCTTCAGGCCCACGGTTCCCTCACGTTCAAGGGACCCCGGGGTCAGTCGTTGGTCAGTGAGCCACGCGGGCCGTAGCCGGCGCACGTCGTGGGCGTCACCCTGCCACGACCAGACTCGACTATGGTCCCGTGGCGATGTCCCTCACGAGGCACTCGTTCCACTCAACGGCGTGCCGATCCACGCCGCGCCCATCGAGATAGTCGTATTCACTGACTTCCACGATTCCAGTGCGCCGGTATCCGAATCGCTCGTACAGGCGGGCTGCGGCGGGGTTGTCTTCCCCAACACCCAAGACCAGCTGTTTCACCCCGCGGTCAGCCGCCACTCGGTCGGCAACCTCGAGCAGGGTTGATCCGACGCCGACACCCCTCGACTCCAAGCGCACAAACAGGTGTGCGACCTCCGCTGCCCCGGGGAAGGCCTGACGCGCAAGTGGCGTGTCGGCCCCTGTCCATCGGACAACGACATAACCCACTGCTCGCGCACCGCTCCAAGCCACCAGCAGCGTTGACCCTCCCGCCTCCTGCCCCGCGAGGTGTCTTTCCACCACACCGGAGGCTTCGGGCCAGGAAGACCGAATGCCCGGGAGTTCCTCGGCGTCTCCCCGTCGAACCTCAATCACTGGGAGGCCGCACCGTGGTCCATAGCCGGCTTTCCCGTGACGCATTCGACTAACCGAGCAACGCGTCTACGAAGACCTCTGGGTCGAAGGGGGCGAGGTCATCTGGGCCTTCACCGAGCCCGACGAGCTTCACGGGCACGCCAAGTTCGCGCTGCACCGACACCACGATTCCGCCCTTGGCGGTGCCGTCGAGCTTGGTGAGCACCACTCCCGTGACGTCGACGACTTCAGCAAAGACCTTGGCCTGCACCATCCCGTTCTGCCCCGTTGTCGCGTCGAGCACGAGCAGCACCTCATCGACCGGCGCCTGCTTCTCGATGACTCGCTTCACCTTGCCCAACTCGTCCATCAGCCCCGTCTTGGTGTGCAGGCGCCCTGCCGTGTCGACCAACAGCACATCGGCTTCGGTCGCGATGGCCGCCGTGACTGCATCAAACGCCACACTGGCCGGGTCTCCACCTTCTGGTCCGCGCACCACTGGCACTCCGACGCGGTCACCCCACGTCTGCAGCTGATCGGCGGCCGCCGCTCGGAAGGTATCGGCTGCCCCCAGCACCACGTCGCGATCCTCAGCAACGAGCACCCGCGCGAGTTTGCCGGTGGTTGTCGTCTTACCTGTGCCGTTGACTCCCACGACGAGCACCACCGCGGGACGACCCGGCACCTCGACGGCAAGCGTGCGGTCGAGCCCGGGGTTCACCAACGCGAGCAGCTGGTCTCGCAGCAGGTCTCGTGGCGCCGCACCGGGCTGCGCCGCCATGGACGCACGAAGCCCTTCAACCACCTGGGCGGCTACGGCCACGCCCATGTCGGCAGCGATCAGCGAGTCCTCGATCTCCTCCCACGTCGCATCGTCGACACCCGAACGCGAGAGCAGGGAAACGATCCCCTGACCGAGAGCACCCGAGCGCGCCAGCCGCTCTCGAAGCCGCGCCATCCGTCCAGCAGCCGGTGCGGGTCGATCGAGCGTGGAAGGCCCTGTGCCCGGCCCAGGATGGCCTGGGTCCACCGAGTCCGGCAGCGGGACCGTGGCGATTGTGCGCTTGGGGGTGTCCCGAGGCGGAGCGGCATCATCGCCGACTCCTGGGATGTGCTCGGCTCGCCTCGCCGCCACGTCCGAGGGCGCCCCGCGGCCGCGACCGGAACGAAACGCCAGAACTCCAAGACCCAAGACGACGACAAGCGCGGCAGCGACGACCGCGATCCACTCAATGACAGTCACCCTTGGATTCTCTCAGAGAGCGTCGCACCGGGGACGCCGGTGTATCAGCGATCAGGCCTCTGGGTGCGGGTCAAGCAAGCGCCGAGCTGCCACTCCGAACCCTCCCGACACACCCATCGCCACGACCAGGCCAACCGGGCCGAACGGCACCAAGAAGATGAGCGCCGCCATCGACCCAAAGAACACCGCAACGATCGCCAGGAACTTGCGGCCAGTTGCTGCATGGTTCACCACGGCCCACCCGCCCGCAGCACCGAGGCCAGGAAGCGGCGTCGCGAGGTAGCCGACCGCCCCGAGGTCGCCCGACGAGTCCTGCACAGCCAGGGCCGCCATCAGCGCAACGACGAAGCCGGCGAACATACCGATGGCCACCGTCACGAACGTCAGAAACGCCAGACGGCCGGACTGGGTCATGGGCTGGGAGTCATGGGCTGGGAGTCATGAGCTGGCTCTGCCGCACACGCGTGGCGTGTCAGGCAGACTCGGCCTCGCGCAGTCGCTGACTGATGACCGCGCTCACGCCGTCGCCGCGCATAGAGACGCCGTAGAGCGCATCGGCCACCTCCATCGTGCGTTTCTGGTGGGTAATGATGATCAGTTGACTGTTCTCGCGCAGCTCCTCATAGATGTCGAGCAGTCGGCCGAGGTTCGTGTCGTCGAGCGCCGCCTCCACCTCGTCGAGGACGTAGAAGGGGCTCGGTCGCGCCTTGAAGAGGGCGATGAGGAAGGCGACCGCCGTCAGCGATCGCTCACCTCCTGACAACAACGAGAGTCGCTTGACCTTCTTGCCAGGCGGACGCGCCTCGATGTCGACGCCGGTCATGAGCATGTCGGAGGCGTCGGTCAGGACCAACCGCCCCTCACCACCGGGAAAGAGCCGTGCAAACACTTCGACGAACTCGCGGGCGACGTCGTGGTACGCCTCGGTGAAGACTTGCTCCACCCGATTGTCGACCTCTCGAATGATCTCGAGCAGGTCGCGCTTGGTCTTCTTCAGGTCCTCCAGCTGTTCGGTGAGGAACTGGTGGCGTTCCTCCATCGCCGAGAACTCTTCGAGGGCCAGGGGGTTGACCCTGCCCAGAACAGCCAGGTTGCGTTCGGCACCCCTGAGCCGCTTCTCCTGTTCGCTGCGGACAAAGGGAATCGGTTGCCTCGGTGGGTCAGTCTCTTCCTCGTCGGGCGCCAGCGGTGGCGGCGGCACGAGCTGATCGGGGCCGTACTCGGCCATCAGCGACTCGACGTCGACGCCGAACTCCTCCAGTGTTCGTGCCTCGATCTGCTCGATGCGCAGGCGCTGCTCGGTGCGGGCCACCTCGTCTCGGTGCACCGAGTCGGTCAGCTGATCCAGGTCACTCGCGATCGCGCGGGTCCGCGCTCGCACGTCGAGGAGCTCGGCCTCAAGCACCGTGCGACGGCGCTCAGCTGCACCTCGAGCATCACCGGCCAGTTGCAACGAGCCGTCGAGGCGGCTCGCGACGAAGTCACATGCGCGCAGGACGGCCCTGGCAACTTCGGCCTCCCGGGCAGCGCGCTCAGCAAGCGCCCTCGCCTCTTCGCGGGCGGTCCGCTCAGCCACTGCGGCTCGGTCCAACTGATCCGCGCGTCCATGCAGTGCCCGTGCACGTTCTTCGCCGGTGCGCACCGCGAGTCGAGCCTCGGTCTCAGCCTCACGCGTAGCAATGACGTCCTGCGACAGTTGGTCACGGGTTGCGAGGTCGGGCTCACCGACGGCGGGTACCTGCTCGGCGGAATCCAACCGCCCCTGCAGCTCGACGAGAGCCACTGATGCTGACTCGTGGCGTTGCTTGGCAGCGTCGATCGCCGCCTGCACGCGCGCCGCTTCGGCCGCAGCGTTACGGGCGCCTGAACCTAGCTGTCCGAGCTTCTCGGCAACGGCTGAGAGCCGAGCGTCGGACTGGTGCAGCCTGACCAGCGCACCATCGACCTGCTCCTGAGCCTCGACCTCAGCTGCGGTGCTGGTCGTCAACGAAAAACGAAGACGCTCACACCGGTGGGTAGTTGCCACGAGCTGTTCGCTCGCCTCGTCGACGGCCGCCTGTACCTCGAGGAGGCTAGGCGCACGTGACGAACCGCCCTGGACGAACGACGCCCCGATCAGGTCGCCGTCACGAGTGACTGCTGTCAGCGCAGAGTCGCTCTCGATCAATGAGCGGGCATCGACAACGCCGTCGACCACAGCCACTCGTTCGAGCAACTGGCGAAGTGCCGGACGGACCTGTTCAGGCGCCTGCACGAGGTCAACCGCGTAAGTGGCGTAGGCAGGCAGCGCCGGCCACCCAGAAGTGCCGAAGACCGTTCCCCCACCCACGATGATGCCGGCGCGACCAGCGTCTTCACGCTTGAGGAGGGCCAAAGCCTCGACCGCAGAGTCGACCGAGCTAACGGCCACCGCGTCGGCTGCCGCACCGAGCGCTGCACCGACGGCAGCCTCAGCTCCCGGCTCGATGGTCAAGATGGCCGCCACCGAGCCCAGCAGGCCCGACAGATCGTCGGACGCAGCCAAGAGAGCCGTCGAGCCATCCTTGCGGTCTAGGCCGATGTTGAGCGCCTCGACGCGAGCAACCAGGGCAGCACGCTCCTGCTCGGCAGTTCGTTCCTCTTCTCGAAGTGCCGCGACTCGCTCACGGGACTGCGCCAAAGCCTGTGAGGCCGATTCGAACTCGGCATCAAGGTCGACCTCCCCCTCGTCCAGGCTGGCAATCTGAGACTCAACGCTCGCGAACTCCTCGTGCGCGGCGCTGGCCCGCGCTTCAGCCTCGGCCAATGTGGCAGCGAGACGCTCCTGCTCGGCCGCCGATGCGTCAACCGTCGTCCGCGCTGCGCCCACCTTGCCGGCAAGTTGCGCCATGCCTTCGCGCCGATCGGCGATGGCCCGAAGCTGGCCGGCAACCTTGGCTTCCTCGGCGGCCAAGGCTTGCTCGGCTTCAAGACGCAGCTGCTCGGCGCCCGTCAGCGTGATGCGGTCACTCTGCACCGCCTTCTCCAAGGAGCCTTCTTGCTCACGAATCTGCGCGGCCTCGCGCTCCATGTCTTCTGGCTCGCGGCCCGAGGTGCGGTGCGTAGGGATGTCGGCGGCGAACCGAACCCGCTCGGTCGCCAGCGACGCAAGTCCCCGGAACCGGTCACGCAGGCCCGATAGGCCGAACCAGGTCTCCTGCGCGTCGGTCAGCGCCGGCAGGGTCGCCCCAACGGCAGCCTCAAGCTCGATCTCACGCTGCTGCGAAGTGGCGAGAGCGCCCTCGGCCTCGGCACGGAGTTTGAGAAGTGCGTTCTCGTCGGCAACCTCTTGCTCAAGCGCGACGCGATGGCCCGAGAGATCGTCGGCAAGGACACGTAGCCGCGCATCACGAACGTCGGACTGGATGACGCTGGCCCTTCGCGCCACCTCTGCCTGCCGTCCCAGCGGCTTCAACTGCCGGCGCAGTTCGGAGGTCAAGTCAGTAAGGCGTACCAGGTTGGCCTCCATGGCATCGAGCTTGCGGAGCGCCTTCTCTTTACGCTTGCGGTGCTTGAGAACGCCGGCGGCCTCCTCGATAAAGCCCCGTCGGTCTTCTGGCGTCGCTGACAGCACGCTGTCGAGCTGACCCTGGCCCACGATGACATGCATCTCGCGACCGATACCCGAGTCAGACAGCAACTCTTGAACGTCAAGCAAGCGGCATGGCTCACCGTTGATGGCGTACTCAGAGCCACCGTTGCGGAACATGGTCCGCGAGA
>JBDTTS010000138.1:0-6447 GCA_039930525.1 Actinomycetes bacterium
CGTGATCGTCGGCGGCATCATCGCCCTGCTGCCGGGCATGAGTCTCATGGTGGCCGCCCAGGAGGCGATCGGATCGTTTGCCGTCACCGCGGCAGCGCGAATCGTCGAGCTCACGTTCGCGACGATCGGAATCGTCGCCGGCATCCTGCTGGGGCTCAGCATCGCTGATGAGCGCGGCATCACGATGTCGGCCACCGTCCGCCCCGATGCCAGCGCCAGCGTCGCCATCGTTGCGATCGCGGCGGCGGCAGCCGCGGGTGCTGCTGCCGCGTTCACCTATCAATCTCCGTGGCGCCTGGCCCTGGTCGGCGGTGTCGTGGCCGCGCTTGGTGTGGCAATTGCGCTCACCCTCGAAGTCAGCGCGCTCATCACGAGCCCCAGCGCCACCAGGGCCGTGCCCGCGATTGCCATCGGACTGGTGAGCCGATGGCTAGGGGCTCGGATGAGGGTTCCACCGGTCCTCGTCACCGTTCCTGGCATCGTTCCGCTGCTGCCCGGGCTCGCCGTCTACCAAGGATTGCTGGATCTCAGCCAGGACAAGGGCGATCAGGGCATCGCGTCGCTCGTCGAGGCCGCGTCGATCGCCATCGCGCTCGCTGCCGGCGTCCTGCTGGGGCAGCTGATCGCCGGACGCCTCATGCACTCATCGGTTCCGCGTCTCGTTCCTCCGCGCGACGTCAGACGACGGGCGCGCTGACGTCCATCACGGCACGACCACCCGTCAACGGGCCGCTATGGGGCTGCCTCCGTGTGGGCGATGGCCGAGAGCCGACGCCACACCAGCGCCAGCGTGATCGCTGACCCCACAAAGGCGAACCAGTACGGCGCCGTGAGGCCCCACTGCTCGGCAATCCACCCACCCAACACCTGTCCGACGACGATTCCCCCGAAGACGCCCACCATGTAGACACTGCCCACCCGACCTTGCAGCTCTATCGGGGTCGCACGCTGCCGCACAGTCTGTGACACGGCGAACCACACGAAGGCATACCCACCGAACACGAACATGATCACCATGGCGACGTATCCGCTCGTGGTGAGGGCAAAGGCCAGGTGGGCACAGACTTCGAGCAGCAGGACGGCTCTCATCACGTCGCCCAGGTCGAACCGTCGCTCGATCCGTCCGTACAGCACTGTCGTCAGGAGTCCGCCAGCGGCCGCGGACGTAGAGAGCAAGCCGAATCCGACCTCGCTCATGTGCAGATGATCGACCGCGTACAGCACGAGGACCGACGTGGCAGCGCCAAACGTGACGTTGAAGGCCACGATGACGAGCGCGAGAGTCCGCACCGCATCGTGATGGATGAGCCAGCGAACCCCTTCGACGATGTCACGCCACACATGAGTGTCTCCAAGGTCGCGGACGGGGCCCTTGGGAGTGGCGATTCGAGCGACGAGGACGACCGACAACAACACCAGCAGGCCCTGCGTCACAAAGGGAAGCGCCATCCCCGCTGCGAAGAGAAAAGCCCCGAGTGGCGGTCCGACCACTTGGTTCCCGACCAGGAAGCCTCCCGCCAACCGAGCGTTCCCAATCCCGATGTCATCGTGGTCCACGACCATCGGCAGGATCGTCTGTGACGCACTGTCGACAAAGACCTCGGCCACGCCCAGGAGCAGCATCGCGCCCAGCACAACGGCAATGCTGACCGTGTCGGTGACGATGATGACACCGAGGACAGCGAGGACGACTGCACGCAGGCCGTCCGCGATCATGATCATGCGACGTCGATCCACTCGGTCGGCGAGAGCGCCGGCGTAGAGACCGAAGATCAGCCAGGGCACACGTTGCAGCACCCCCCCGAGTGCCACGAGCATCGCGTTGTCAGTCTGCGAGGCAACGAGTAGCGGGCCAGCAGCCAGGGCGATGCCGTCACCGATGTTGCTGACCCAAGTAGATGTCAGCAGCCAGCGGAAGCTTCGACCCATGCGCGGTGGCGCGATGCGGTCTAGCGCCACGTTCCACACTGTCACATCACACCTCCAGGCACTGTGCTCGACAAGGAACAGTGCATGCAGCGACCACGTGCTGGCAAGGCATTTCCGCACACGAGTTGCCCGGAAGCCACTCACGTCGTCGGCACACGGGATTTCCGGACTCTGTGGCTCAGTGCTTGCGCTTCGGCGTGAGCCGTGGACGCTGCTCGCACATTGATAGGGCATCCAGTCGGCACCTCCTCTCCCGGTGGTCCCCCGCTCGTGTGCGGCCTGGGCGGTCGGTTGCATTCCGCACTTGCTCCACGCTGGCCGGGTATACGCCTACTATGTGTGGCATGGATGGCGTCTCTGGTCGAATGCGTGCCATCGCGGCCCGTGTGTTGGGGTATCTGCTGCTGGCGTCGGCGGTGGCCGTGGGCATCGCGTTCTTCGTGCAGCAGGGGATGCATGAAGATCACGTGGCCGCTGTGCAGAACCGCCAAGAACTCGGCGATACATTGGCTCTCGGCGCTGACAACGTGAACGCCTACCCGGAACCTTCAGTCGCGTTGTATCTCGCTGGAGTTGTGGTCTGCCTGGTAAGTGGCCTCCTCATCCTGGAACCAGGACTCAGGCATAGCGCGAGGCGTGTTGTCCAGCTGACGTAGCACCGGTTCGCCGAGGGGCAGCGGGCGAAGGCCCTAACGTCGGGTAGCAGTAGCCGCCAGGATCCGAGGAGCCACCAATCCAAAGTTGAGGGTTGCGCTTCGGCTTCCGCGAACCACCTGGTGAACCCGCGTTGTCGGTCAGGATCTGCTCCGGAACCCCGTGCGTCCGCAGCGCCCAGACCAGCGCATCGCACACCGGCCGCGCGGTGGCCCGCACAACAACCCGGGCGCAGACCACGAACCGGGAGTGGTCATCGATACCGGTCACGAACTTCATCTCCCGGCCGTCGGCCAGGAACGCCCGACCCATCACATCCATCTGCCACAACTCCATCGACCGACCCCGCTCCCACCTGCGGTAGTCCTGGCGCCTGCGAACGGCGCTTCTTACCCTCCACCAAGTCATGGCGCAGCAACGCCCGATACACCCCAGACCGGGACGGCAACGGCTCAACACCATCACGCTCAAGCTGCCACACAACGACGAATCTTGGTGGTGACGTCGTGCGGGAGGTCGGCACTGAGCCCGCACATCTCCCTCAGATCGGGGAGTGTCGATCCGGGCGTCCATGGCTGCCGGGGCGTGGTTACCGCGCGTGGTCAAGCCTCGGTTTCGGGGATTTAACGCCCTCGGATTCATGGATTATGTACGCTCCAATACTGGGATTTGAGCGCCTGTACCTGGTAGCGTCCTTTTCGTGTCCTCCCCGCTTCCCGAACTCGCCGACCGCCGGATCTCGCCGATCCTCGACGCGCTTGCCACCGTGGAGCCGGTGATCGCGATCCATGGCCCCCGCGCTGTAGGGAAGTCCACTCTCCTCGCGGTCTTCGCTGCAACTCGCGATGTGCCCGTCCTCGACCTCGACGATCTCGCCGTTCGCGATGCCGTCGTGATCAACCCGACGTTCGCGGTCGGAAGCGAGGCACCAGTATGCATTGATGAGTACCAGCGCGCGCCGGATGTCCTCGATGCGATCAAGGCCCGGCTGAACCGCGAGGGCAGCCTGCCCGGCACGGCCGTAATCACGGGTTCGACCCGTCAGGATGCGCTCCCACGTACGGCACAGGCGTTGACCGGCAGAGTCCATGCGGTGACCATCTGGCCGCTGTCGCAAGGCGAGATCAGCGGAGTCAACGAGGACCTCCTGGCTGCGCTGCGAGACGACCCGCACGGGGCAGTGACGGCACACCCTGCATCGGTGACCACTCGCGTCGAGTACGTCGACCGTGTCGTGGCCGGTGGGTTCCCATTAGCGTTGCGTCGTTCCGGAGCCTCGCGTAGCCGCTGGTTCGATGACTACGTCGCCCAGTCCATCGAGCGGGACGCGCTGGAGCTGGCGCGGGTGCGACAGCGACAAGTTCTTCGCGACCTTCTTGCGCGTCTGGCGGGCAGGACGGGCCAAGTGCTCGATCTGACGAAGGCTTCCCAGGGTCTGACGGTCGACCGCACGACCATCGAGCAGTACACCCGGCTTCTGGAGGATCTCTTCCTTGTCCAGCGGCTGCCAGCCTGGGGGAAGACGCTTCGCGCTCGCGCGGCATCGAAGCCAAAGGTCCATGTGATCGACTCCGGGCTCGCCTCCCGACTCATGAGGGTCACCGCCAGCAAACTCGCATCGTTGGATGCCTCAGCACTGACGGAATTCGGAAACCTCTTGGAGAGTTTCGTGGTCGGGGAACTGCGCAAACAGGCGTCGTGGCTCGACGAGCCCGTGACTGTCGGCCACTGGCGCACCCACGACGGAGATGAGGTCGATCTTGTCATCGAGTTCGATGACGGTCGGGTGCTGGCCTTCGAGGTCAAAGCGAACGAACGAGTCGGAGGCGACGACTTCCGCGGTCTGGGCAAGCTGCGGGACGCACTCGGTGACCGCATGATCGCCGGGGTCGTACTCGGCACAGGGACCCGGTCTTACACGTACGCAGACAAGTTGCACGTACTTCCCGTCGACCGACTGTGGCGGCCGGTGGGGTCCGATTGACTACCGAGCGACTGCGATCACGGTCGCAACTGTCGCTCTCTCCGCCAGCGAGCGGTTACCCGGTTGATTTGGGCGGTCGCGAAAGTCACTCGCGGGGCCGCGACCAACCAACGAAGAACGTGGTCAAGCGAGTGGGCTGCCAGCGTGGCTGCCAATCTTCATCACGCACCGGGACGCTCATGGGCCGCGCTCCTCGGGTCGCCGGGTGCGCCCCAAAGTGTTGCTCCCATGCGATCTGCGGCTTGGCGGGCGAGCTCGGGGACGACGTGCGTGTACGTGCCAAGGGTCAAGGTGGCCTGGGAGTGCCCGAGCAGTTCCATGACGACGCGACAACGATCACGACGGTCGTCGTCGGAGGTGCCATCGCCGGGCTCGGCATTCTCGTCGCCCTCGGCGTCGGGAGCATCGGCAGCGTCGATGAGAGCCCGGGTGCACCCACCGCCGCGGCCGCCATCGCCATCGGGTTCGCGAGTCGGCTCTTCGGGGCGCGGCTCAAAGCACCCCCGTGCTGCTCACCGCCGCGGGGATAATCCCCCTGCTGCCCGGTCTCGCGGTCTACCAGGGGCTACTCGCCCTGAGCCGGGGCGAACCTAAAGAGGGCATCCCCTCGTTGGTCGAGGCCGCGACGATCGCCATCGCACTTGCCGCCGGTGTGCTGCTCGGGCAGCTGCTCGCCGGACGCCTACTGCACGAGCCCAACCACCCGGGCGGTTGACTGCATCTTGCTGCCTGACCGTGGTGTCATGCGTTGCTGATCCATCGCCTTCATCTCCCGTGCGCACGGCCGGACGCCCACCGGCCCAGCCTGCTTCCCGGATTACCCTTCCGGCGTCAGCCCAAACGCGTGGGTTGCTCGACCCGATCGGACAGCTGCTCGCCGGACACCTGCTGCACGTGCCCTCGCTGATCCCGCCGCGCAACCTGCACCGGCGCTGATGCGGGCCATTCGCCCCTAACGGGCTCTCTCGCGCTTCCGTAGCGTCGAAAGTGAAGCATTGGACACAGGCTCCACCGCAGTTAGAGGCTCACCATGGTCATCCACTCAGCTCCCGCACCGCAGACGTCGCAACGGACCGGAATCGAGTGGGTACGACGCCACCCGCTTGCCGCGTACGTGCTGCTCGCCTACTCGCTCTCATGGACGCTGTGGGGGCTGGCGTACCTCGGTGGTGGCACCCCGGCCCTTGTGGTCGGTGCCTTCGGGCCGGCAGTGGCCGCCTGGCTGGTGACGCGGTGGACAGGCGGCTCGGTTCGCGCCTGGTTGCAGCCGCTGCTGCGCTGGCGGGTTCCGTTGCGCTTCTACCTCTACGCCCTAGGGCTGCCCGCCGCGCTTTTCGGCGTCATGAACGTGGTGCTGACACTGCTCGGCGAGCCCGTTGACGCGGGTCGGCTACGCACGGTCCTGCCGTCCTACCTGGTCACATTCGTGTTTGTCGCACTTCTCGGCGGCGGCCAGGAGGAGCCAGGTTGGCGTGGCTTCGCCCTCGACCGTCTCCAGGCCAGCCATTCACCGCTCGTCGCGACGCTGCTGTTGGGTCTCGTCTGGGGGCTGTGGCACCTGCCGCTGTACGGCCTCGGCTTCGTCGGACCCATGATGTTCGTGTTCTTCTACACATGGCTGTACAACCGCACCGGAAGCGTGCTGCTCTGCGTCCTGCTGCACGGAAGCTTCACGCCGGCCCTCGACCACCTCATCTTGGTTGATGACAGCGCCACGGTGGACGCGGTAATTCTCGCGACGATGCTGGCTGGCGTTCTACTCATCATCGCGTTGACGCGGGGACGCCTCGGGTTCGACCACCGTTCACCTGCGCTTCCGTCACCGGAGCAGTTGGTGACGACATCATCGGAGAGGTGAGAGCCCGATGACAACCGAGGTA
>JBDTTS010000139.1:0-6370 GCA_039930525.1 Actinomycetes bacterium
GCCGGGCACTGCGCGGCTTGCCCACCTTCTGAAGATCTCGCTCCCCGGCAGCTCCCCGATGCTCATGAGCTCCGTGTCTGGTCGCGTGCGGGGCGCCACCGACTCGGTCCACGGCTCGGGCTAACCGGCGGGAAGACGCTTGTCGGCTCGTATCAGTTGGATGGTGGCTCGCCAGCTGTGTGAGGTCGCCTACGGTGTGCGGCCACGGACCGCGCTGTTGACCCCAACGCAGAGAGCTGCGGCTCGACCTTCTCCTCGGACGAAGACTCCGTCGGCTCCTCGACCGGTCCGACCGTGCTGAGCGTCAGGATGACGTCGACTTGCTCCGGCAGGAAGCGGATGCGCTGTCGGCCGAGACGGAGGTGAGGAACGCGACCTCTTCGCGCTTGCTCTCGGACCCACCAGGGGGAAGTTCCCAGGATCTGTGCGATCTCCTCCGGGCTCAGCGTGGCAAGATCGCGCTCAACTTCCACTCGCTTCGTCATGACCATCGTGTCGTAGAACCGGTGCGCCAGCGGGGACGAGCCCGCCTAGCGACCGTGTTCGTGGTTGCTACCTCGTCCAGCGATCGCGATTCAGCTACTGCGCTTCGCATCTGGGCCTCCTGATCGGCATTGCCACGCTGCCAAGGTGCTCGTGCCATGTGGGCCTCCTTGGTCTGGGGAACCACCGTGCTGCGGCCCGGTTGCGACGCGGCTGGCGCGGCGGACGTCGTGGCGGCAAGGGCGGCGAAGTCCGGGCAGGCCAGGTTGCGGGGGGCTTGCGTTGGGGCTAGCGCGAGGCTTCCGCGGCGACCGGTGACGTCGTCGCCGAATGGTGAATCCGCAGGTCACAGGGGTGCTGGTCCCGCGCCAGCCCTGTGACAACTCCGATTGCGCAGGGTTCCGGCGTCCGTCACGCACCGGGAGGTTTTGCATGTCCGTAACCGTCACGGTTGCCCAGATCAGGGACGGGGTCGACTCCGACGCCGAACTGGCGCGGGGCCACCGGGTATACGCGCTTCGACGACCGTGGCGTTCTGGGTGCGCGACGACGTGGATCCGGCGCAGGAGGTGAAGACCCTGGCGCACGAGATGGGGCACACCCGAGCCGTCGACGGGACACGCTTCGCCGACACGTACCACCGGTCCGTCCACTGTCGTGGCGTGGCTAGATCGAGGCCGAACCTATCGCCTACCTCGTGACTGCGGCCGCCGGTCTCGACGCCGGTGACTACTCCGTCCCGGACGTCGCCGGCCGGTCCGGCGGACCCGGCTCTGCTTCGACGACTGCCGCCAGGGGGCCGACAGCGGACAGTCAGATCGATGAGGAGCTCGGTAGCGCCGTGGAACCTGGGAGCCCGGAAGGGTCTACCGGCATCCGCTGATGGCCGATCCCGTTCGGTCAAGTTCCTAGGTGTAACCAGGTTGGCATGGACGCCTGAGGCTGGTGCCGCGCTCCCTAGCACGCCGATGATCTGACGTCGACTCCGAACCGAGGGATCTGAGTAGCCACCCCCTCGCACGGTCCGGATATGGAGTCTCCGATGTGCGTCTTTCCGCCCAGATTGACGCTGGCAGGCTACTGAGGTCGTTAGATCCCCGGGGGAAGTCGCAGGCAAACCGCTAGGGGGGTCCGTCGAGCAGGACCGGCTTCAGAAGTTCAAGAAGCCCTGCCCTCCAGCTCGTCTGCCAGCGACGCAAGTTCCGCAGACATCGCCCGAAGACTCAGAGCAAGGAAGTCAGTCTTGACCAACGCCGTCGGCTCGGCATTGACACCGTAGAACGTCTCGTCGCCCACGAAATCCCGTAGACGTCGCCGCACGCGGCGGGTGCTTGACGCCAACTCGTCCTCCATCGGCGCCATTGCAGCCGAAGCGGTCTCTAGCCAATCCTCGTTCCGCGCCGCCGCGTCCTCAGCAGCCAGCCACACCAACGCCAGAACGGCCTGCCGAGTAAGCCGCTCAAGTAAGACTGCTTTGACGACCAAAGGTGCCTCAGCCTCCTCGGCCGTGCGTAGGCCACTCGCATATTGCTCCAACTGAGAGAACCTCCATGGTCGGTCGTCACCCAGCATGTCGAGTGCCAAGAACACCAGGTCGAGGTCATAGGCGGGGACCTCCCCGGGAAGCGTCCGACGAGCGCGCCAGACCTTCAAGATCGTCTCGACGATTTCCGTCCGCTGCTCTACCGAGACGTCATCGGCAACCTCGGCGGCGGTCACCAGGGCAGCGAGCTGGTGCGCCATCCACTGACACGTTATGTCGTGGTCCTCGCATGCCGCAACAAGCTTCCGACCCAGCTCGAGAGCAGCCTCAGTACTGGCTCCACCGTCCGTCCGGACCGATGAGATAGACCTTTGTGGACCACTCGACCCAGCTGATTTCATCGGATCCCTTCCGTTGGTATGACGATGTGTGCAAGTCCCGTCTCAGATTCACTTGAACCACCAAGGTCATGTCGAGTTCGGCCAGGACCTCTGTGAGGAACTCCGAATCCACAACTAGTTTCTGGCCACTGGTTCCACTCCGGTACTCCCGGCCGGTCTGCTCGGTATCGTCCCAGACCTGGCTATGGAACATCTCTCCTGCCTCGTTCGACCACCCGCGCAAATCCTCATCGGCCGTGAGACTGAACCGGTCCACAACATCGGACCCCGGACGAGACGGCGGGAATACTACGTTCCTCCCGCGATCATCTTCGCGGTCGATCGAGTCATAGAAGTACGACCCGTCGATCCATGGCACGAGCCGGAACAGCGACCCCCCCTCGTAGTGGTCGACGTAGTCGGCGCCGCCGTTGTCGTCGGTCGTAGGGAGCCGTCCGCGACTCCCCAGCCCGTTTGTCTGAAGCGCAACGAGATACGCACGAGCCGTTGCATGCGGAATCAACGCACTCGAAACGCCTACATCTTCCGACATGTCTCCGAACGTCGTGCCGTAGGACGCATCGACCGCGATCCACTCCGTCCCATGCCCCGCAGCGCTCTCGAACGCGGCCGGTGTCAGAGACCACCGCCACACCTCGCTCGAGATGCCCGCGATGCGCGCCTCAGGTGCTGGTACCGGAGGGGCATCCCTCCGGTCAGACAGCCACCGGCCGTCACGCCGTTTGGGCATGAACTCGTTGAGCCACGAGGTGTACTCGTCGAGCTCAGATTCCGGTTCCTTGTATGTCTTCAGCGTCTGCGCAAGGTCAGCTCCCAGACTGAGGAGCGAATGCACCCCAGAGTAGAACGTAAAATCTTCCTCATGAGGCCAGCTACCGTGGTCGGCAAACGACCCGTTCTGCCCGAACACACCGGCGTCACGACGCGGATCCCTGGCGTCGTCGACATACCCAGTCAGGCCCTCAGCGATGGCTTCTGTCTTCCCCGCCAAGGCGTGCTCTGTCGTTCCAAAGACTCGCCCGAGGGGGCGAGCCCAGTAGGTCTGGAAGTCGAAGAAGAAGGGGTACCCGCCGCTGTCCGGGTCCTTGTCAGTCCCAACCTTGAACGGGTCCTTCCGTGCACGTTGCCCTTCCCAGTCCAGTTCCTGCCACTCGGCAAGCAAACTGCGGGAAAGCCGCTCGCCCCACTCAGGCGTTGGCGCTATCGCGCCACGATCAGACAAGATCTGGAGCGTCCGCTGAGCCAAGACCTGGTTGGCGGCATGGGACGGCCCATCGACAACGTCGAGAATCCATGGGACAAACGGACCCAGGAGATTCGCGTTCGGCTCCGACGCCGCCCTCTCGAGTGCGAAAAGCAACCACATCCGCGAATGGAGCTCATATCTTGTGAAACGGGTGTCATGGAACGGCGCAGCGTCGTTCGTCCCGTCAGCGAACCTGGCCAGTTCGGTCAGAGTGTTTTGGTCCCCGATCTGTACCAAAAACAGACCTGCGTGAGCAGCCTGCCAGCGGTGAGCAATGGCCATGTCCCCCAGGGACGACCAAATCAAGCCCGCGAGGCACGTGGCCATGTCCGTAGGCGGTGCCGGGACGTCGGCATACGGTCCGTCCGACGCTGTAGTTGGCGGCGCAAGGTCGTCGAAGAGCGCAGCTAGCGCGTCGAATACGAGCTCCGCCTCAGGAGCATCAAGAGTGCGCGCAATGTGAGAGGCCAGGCTGAAGTACTCCTCGTGGTTCAGCGTGTGCGCCCTCGCGCCGAGCTTCGCGAACCCAGCCTCAAGCAGGGCGTCCCTAGACACCCCGGCGGCGTCGGCGAACTTGGTCAGCTCGGTGCTGTCGTACCAGCGCGTCGCGATCCTCGACGCGAACCGGTCAGCGAAAACGTCGGCCAAGTAGAGGACCGACTCCTTCAAGCCGGCACTTAGAGTCTGCTCGGATGCGTACGTCGCTGCGATGACGAAGTCTTCCTCACGCGCACCGGCCGAATCTGCGAGAGCCCGGACAGCCTCGGCCGACTTCGCAGGAACCTTCGTCAGAGCGCGACGAACTACCTTCCGGCGCACGTCGGAGTACCAATCGGTCTTCGCGAACGCGCCGTCCCATCCCTCCGAGGTGGTGAAGTCGAAACGCTTGACGACCTTGGACGGCTTGGTCTTCTTCGAACCCCGCCAACTGCGTGACATGCCCGTGTTGTGGTCTTCGCGCGGAACGTCACCTTTGGGCCGGACATGGCTCGTGGCCTGCGAGTAGATGCCGGCTAGGCGTGCCGCTTCGGGCGCCCACAGCGGCTCGGTGACCGTCCCCCACGGAACATTCGCGCCCAACGCATAGACGGCGAGCGCACCGATCGGGACGTCCGGACCTGCAGCACTAGTCATGATCGGGTTCAGGAGGCGGTCGAACGACAGCGCACGTCGGTCCCGTTGTCTCGACGCGGCGGCGAAGTAGCTCGGAGGGTGCATCGCGAAGAGCGGGTACGCGAGCTGCGAAACGTCCGAACGATCGTCAGTGTCGAGGGTCTCGCCCACCTGGAGAAGCCGGTATGCGCGTTCCGGCTCCGCTCTCGTTCCGAGCTGAAGGGCAGTGTTCGTCAGCGCATACCAACGTGCAGGTAGGTCATCGCCGACCAGCTTCGCCTCGCCGTCGGCGATGTTGAAGATAGCCCGAGCCTCAGACTCGCTCGTTGCCAGGATTGCGCGCGCCAGTTCGACGAGCTCGTCAACGCGCATGTCCGCATTGGCACGGTCTTGTTGACTCGTCTTCAAGGCTCGGTTCACTGCGGCGATTGCGAACCCTGCCAGAGCCGGGTTGCGCGCAGAGCACCTGATGGCAGTGAGTTGGGAACGCGTGAGGGCTTCTCCCGATGCCTCGTGCCATGCCTCGAACTGAGCGACAACGGTGGGCTCGGGCAACAGGCACAGGACCCGGATTGCGAAGTCGGCGAACCCGTTGACGCGAACGAACGGCATGTCGTAACTGTGAGTCTTCGCAAGATCGGTCACGGCGAGCGCCTTAAGCGACTGGCTAACGGGCTCGACCGGCCCGTCGAGCACCGCATCGACCAAGCACCTAGCCCAAGGCAGGAGCTGCGGGATGTTCTGTTTGAAGTAGCGGGCGGCCCGTTCGTCGGTTCCCGGGTCTTTCGACAGGCGCTTGAAGAACTCCGTGGTTACGACATCCTTGAGCCCCAGATTCTGACCTAGGAGACGGGCCTTGAACGCATGCCCGAGAAGGCAACTGGTCGGCAGCAACCCTGACCAGTGCTCGCCAGCGTGATTCCCGAGCGGCGCGAGGTGAACATCGAGGATCCGAAGCGCTTCGGCCTTGTTGACGGCAGCGATCCGGGCAGCATGCAGCAATGACCAGATCACACCTCGCAGGTCCCCGCCATAGGTGTAGGGACCCCGCTGGGAAGTGAACGGCTCCTTTCGGTCGCTCAGCATTTCTGCGAGCGCGGTCGTGGCCTCGTCCGAAGGAACGATGCCGTAGTCAAACATCGTCTCGATGGCGCCGATTTGGATGTGCTTCCGCGAGGCGGCGAGAACCACCAATTCGGACAGCTCCTCCGTCCGACCAACGTCGGCCATTCGTGATGCGAACTTGCCGGTGACTTGGCGAACGAAATCGCTGGGCTTCCAGCTAGCGAGAAACCGAACCCCGGCACCGGGGCCTTCAAGATTCGTGATGGCAAACGCAAGTGCAGCGATCTCTTCAGACGTGATCTGCGCATGCAGCTCGCGTTGAACTTGCCTGTCCAAACGAAGGATTGCGTTGATGGTGTTGTACGAAGCGGAGAAGCGGGCACGACCGAGATTGCGCCGCTCGTCGACACAAGACAACATCAGAGCCTCGACGTGGAGATTCGACCCTGGCCAGTCAGCGGTGAGTTCGCGCCCCGAGCACAGAGAGTCGACAACGTCCCGGTCGAGGAACCTGGCAGCGATGTCAGGGTTTGAGCGGAACATCTTCATCCGGCGTGCGTGCCCCGAGGAGAGGGTGCC
>JBDTTS010000140.1:0-6359 GCA_039930525.1 Actinomycetes bacterium
CGTCGACCAGGCAGAGGTGCTCGTTCTGACGGGCATGTCTGGGGCCGGCCGCAGTACCGCAGCCAATGCCCTCGAAGATCTTGGCTGGTTCGTTGTCGACAACATGCCACCGTCACTGCTGCCTCGCATGGTCGAGCTGGCCCGCCAAGGGCGGGCTGACTCAGTCGCTGCCGATGTGCCTCGGCCGGCGCTGAAGATCGCTGCTGTCGCCGATGTTCGTGGCGGTGACTTCTTCGGCGATCTTCACGCTGCGCTGAGTGCCGTTGAAGACGTCGGAATCACCCCCCGGATGGTTTTCCTTGAAGCTGACGACGAGACGCTGGTCCGCCGGTTCGAGGCGTCACGCCGACCGCACCCGCTGCAAGGAGACGGCCGACTGGTCGACGGCATCATCGCTGAGCGCACGCTGTTGGCGTCGTTGCGTGAGAGCGCCGATCTGCTGATCGATACGACTCCTCTTAACGTGCACCAGTTGCGCACCCGCATCGAAACGGCACTGGGCCACGGCGGTACCCGCCCGGTCCAGATCACCGTCATGTCATTCGGCTACAAGTACGGCCTGCCGGTTGACGCAGACTTCGTGGCCGACTGCCGGTTCCTTCCCAACCCCTACTGGGTTCCCGAGCTGCGGCCGCTCACCGGAGAGGATCAGGCCGTTGCCGCCTACGTCCTCGGACAGCCAGCGGCCAAACCGTTCCTCGAAGCCTATGAGGCCGCCCTCACGATCGCTCTGGCCGGCTATTTGGTCGAGAACAAGCGTTACGTGACGGTTGCCATGGGCTGCACCGGCGGCAAGCATCGCAGCGTTGCGCTCGGCAACGCGCTGGCTCGACGGATTGCCTCCGACACTGTTTCGATCCGGGTCGTGCACCGGGATCTTGGCCGTGAGTGAGGTGCGAGGGCCGGCCGTGGTCGCGTTGGGTGGCGGACACGGACTGGCTGCATCCTTGGCTGCTTGGCGGCGCGTGACGCCGAACGTGACAGCTGTGGTCACCGTCGCAGACGATGGAGGCTCGAGCGGTCGCCTTCGCCGTGACCTCGGGGTGCTGCCACCTGGTGACTTGCGGATGGCGCTCGCCGCGCTCTGTGAAGACGATGAGTGGGGCCGAACGTGGAGCCGAGTGGTGCAACACCGGTTCGAAGGGCCTGGCGATCTGGCCGGGCACTCGGTAGGCAACTTGCTCATCGTTGCACTGTGGGAGCTTGCCGCTGACGATCCGGTACAGGGTCTGGACTGGGTCGGTCGACTGCTGAAGGCGACCGGGCGCGTGCTTCCCATGTCGACCGTGCCACTGCAGATCGAGGCCATCGTCGACCAGCCGAACGGCGAACGCAGCACCGTTCGAGGTCAGGTGGCCGTCGCTACCACACGCGGTGAGATCGTCGAGGTCACGCTCTCGCCCGGCAAGCCGCCAGCCTGCCCCGAAGCGGTGTCGGCGATCGACGCCGCAGACTGGGTCGTACTCGGACCTGGATCGTGGTTCACGAGTGTCATCCCGCATCTGCTCGTTCCGGATCTAGCCGAGGCGCTCGTCACGAGCTCGGCGCGGCGCATGGTGATCGTGAACTTAGAGCCCCAACCAGGTGAGACCGCCGGTTTCGAATCGACGTCCTACCTTGAGGTCTTGCAGCAGCACGCTCCAGATCTGCGGCTGGACGTCGTCCTTGCCGACAAGTCGTCGGTGTCCGACCTGGCCGCGCTGGAACAGGCATCTGAGCAGTTTGGGGCTGAAGTCGTGCTCGCCGATCTTCGTAGCGCGTCAGGCTTGGCACACCATGATCCTGAGTCCCTGGCTGATGCCTTGCAATCGATCGTTTCTGCCCCGCACCTCCCACCACGACGAACGGAGTGAGAGGATGCCGCCCATGGCCATGACCGCCCAGGTGAAGGACGAACTCGCCAGACTCACTGTCACCAAGCCGTGCTGTCGAAAGGCGGAAGTGTCAGCGCTCCTGCGCCTGGCCAGCGGCCTGCACATCGTGAGCGGACACATCGTGATCGAAGCCGAGCTGGACACCGGGGCAGCGGCGCGTCGGCTGCGCAAGGACATCTCTGAGGTTTACGGACACTCCAGCGATGTCGCCGTATTGGCCGCCGGTGGGTTGCGGAAGGGCACCCGCTACGTGGTGCGGATCGTCAAGGATGGCGATGCACTGGCTCGTCAGACCGGACTGGTCGATGCCAGAGGGCGTCCAGTGCGTGGCCTGCCGCCCCCAGTCGTCTCCGGTGCCGTCTGCGACGCAGAGTCAGCCTGGCGCGGGGCCTTTTTGGCTCACGGCTCACTCACCGAACCTGGTCGATCGTCAGCCCTCGAGATCACCTGCCCTGGACCCGAAGCCGCTCTTGCGCTCGTCGGCGCAGCACGTCGGCTCGGGATCTCGTCGAAGGCCCGCGAGGTCCGGGGAGTGGATCGAGTCGTCATCCGCGATGGCGACGCCATCAGTGCGATGCTGACCAGGCTCGGCGCACACGACAGCGTGTTGGCATGGGAAGACCGGCGCATGCGGCGCGAGGTACGCGCCACAGCCAACCGGCTGGCGAACTTCGACGACGCCAACCTGCGGCGTTCGGCCCGCGCGGCCGTAGCTGCCGGAGCCCGGGTGGAGCGGGCTCTGGAGATCCTTGGTGATGAGGTTCCCGAGCACTTGGCCGTGGCCGGTCGGCTGCGGCTCGACCACAAGCAAGCGAGCCTCGAAGAGCTCGGCGCCTTGGCCGATCCAGCACTGACCAAAGACGCCGTGGCCGGACGCATCCGGCGGCTCCTTGCGATGGCCGACAAACGAGCCGTCGAGCTGGGCATCGAAGGAACCGAGGCGAACGTCACCGTCGACATGCTCCGGTTGTAGGGTCAGAGCAGCCTATAAGGACGACGTTCGACGAGGGAGATCACGTGAGCATTCGGGTCGGAATCAACGGGTTCGGCCGGATCGGCCGCAACTTCTACCGGGCGCTGGTGGCCCAGGGTGCCGATGTCGAGATCGTGGGCATCAATGACCTGACCGACACCAAGACCCTCGCCCACCTCACGAAGTACGACTCGACCCTGGGGCGCTTTCCCGGCTCCGTCACAGCCGATGACGACGGGATCACTATCGACGGCCGGCGTATTCCGATCTCGAAGGAGACCGACCCAGCTGCGTTGCCGTGGGGAGATCTCGGGGCCGATATCGTCATTGAGTCGACCGGCCACTTCACCGATGCCACCAAGGCCAGGGCTCACCTGACCGCTGGCGCAAAGAAGGTCATCATCTCAGCGCCGGCCAAGAACGAAGACGTCACCGTGGTGATGGGGGTGAACCACACCGACTACAACCCCGCCACGGACAACGTCATCTCGAACGCCTCGTGCACCACGAACTGTCTGGCGCCGATGGCGATGGTGCTGCGCGACGCGTTCGGCCTCGAGCGTGGGCTGATGACGACGATTCACGCCTACACCAACGACCAGAAGATCCTCGACTTCCCGCACAGCGACCTTCGTCGAGCCCGGGCGGCGGCCGTCAACATGATTCCCACGTCCACCGGGGCAGCCAAAGCGATTGGTCTGGTGCTGCCAGATCTCAAGGGCAAGCTCGACGGGTACTCGATGCGAGTACCGATTCCGACCGGCTCGGCCACCGACCTGACTGCTCAGCTCGGCCGGGAGACCACCAAGGAGGAGGTCAACGCCGTCATGAAGGCGGCAGCTGACGGTCCCCTTGCGGGCATCCTCACCTACACAGAAGACCCGATCGTCTCGAGCGACATCGTGACTGATCCTTCATCGTGCATCCTTGACGCTCAGCTGACCAACGCGTCCGGCTCGCTGGTCAAGGTGGTCGGCTGGTACGACAACGAGTGGGGCTACTCCAACCGTCTGATCGATCTGGTCGACTATGTGGGTCAGAGCCTCTAGCTGACGTGCACTCCCTCGACGAACTGCTCGCTCTGCTCGCCTCACGGCCCGGTGCTCGCGTTCTGGTGCGCAGCGATCTGAATGTTCCGCTCGATGGTGTGACGATCACCGATGACGGGCGGATCAGGGCCAGTGTCCCCACCATTGCCGAGCTTGCTGACGCCGGGGCAAAGGTGGTGGTGGCCGCTCACCTCGGGCGTCCCAAGGGGCAAACCCGCCCAGAGCTCTCGCTTCAGCCGGTGGCGAACCGGTTGGCAGAGCTGCTCACCGTTCCGGTCACTTTCGTGCCGCACACCTCAGGCCCCGAGGCGTCCCGTGCCGTTGAGGCACTTGCCGCTGGGAGCGTCCTCGTTCTCGAGAACGTTCGTTTCGACCCCCGCGAGACGAGCAAGGTCGAGTCTGAGCGTGCGGCTCTTGCCGATGAGTACGCCCAGCTGTGTGACTTCTTCGTCAGTGACGGATTTGGGGTTGTCCATCGCGAGCAGGCCAGCGTCTACGACATTGCTGGCCGACGACCTTCGTACGCTGGCCGCCTGGTCGCTGCTGAGATGCAGGTGCTTGACCGACTGACCGTCCAGCCCGAGCGGCCATACGCCGTGGTGCTGGGCGGTTCAAAAGTCAGCGACAAGCTGGGGGTCATCGCCCATTTGCTCGAGCGCGTCGATCAGATGCTCATCGGAGGTGGGATGGTCTACACATTCCTGGCCGCGCAAGGCTATGGAACGGGCACCTCGTTGCTGGAGAAGGACCAGATCGAGGTCGTACGCGGACTGCTCGCCACTGCCGCCGAACGTGGCGTCGACATCGTCCTGCCGGCTGACATCGTGGTGGGCGACCGATTTGCCGCCGATGCCACGGCCGAGACCGTTCCGGCGTCGGCCATTCCTCACGACACCATGGGGCTTGATATCGGGCCGGTGGCGCAGCGCGAGTTTGCAGCGGCGCTGGCGACTGCTCGGACGGTGTTCTGGAACGGGCCGATGGGGGTTTTTGAGTTTCCGGCATTTGCGGCCGGAACCCGGGCGGTGGCGCAGGCTCTCGTCGACGGGCAGAGCTTCACCGTCGTGGGGGGCGGTGACTCAGCGGCAGCTGTCCGCATGCTCGGTTTTTCCGAGAGCGACTTTGGGCACATCTCCACTGGGGGAGGGGCGAGCCTGGAGTACCTTGAGGGCCGCCAGCTCCCCGGTATCACCGTCCTTGATGGCACCTCTGAAGGAAGCGATTCACTCTGATGGCTACCTCCGGGCGACCAGCTGGCCGCCTTCCGCTCATGGCGGGCAACTGGAAGATGAACCTCAACCACTTCGAGGCGATGCACCTGGTGCAAGACCTGGCATTTCGTCTGAGCGAATCCGATCTGGAATCCGTCGAGGTCGTTGTGCTGCCACCCTTCACCGACCTTCGCTCAGTGCAGACTCTCATCGACGCCGACCACCTCACGCTCGGCTACGGAGCCCAAGACGTGTCCACCCACAACAGCGGCGCCTTCACCGGTGAGGTGTCGGCAGCCATGCTCGCCAAGCTCGGCTGCAGTTATGTCACGGTCGGGCACTCCGAGCGTCGGCAGTTCCATGCCGAAGACGATGCCCTCGTTGCCGCCAAGGCACGAGCCGTGCGCTCGCACGGCATGACGCCCATCGTCTGCGTCGGTGAAGCGTTGGAGGTTCGGCAGGCTGGGGGTCAGGTCGGGCACGTGATCGATCAGCTGGCTGGGTCGCTTGCGGGAGTCGACGACATCGGTACAGTCGTCATCGCCTACGAGCCGGTATGGGCAATCGGTACCGGCGAGGTGGCGACACCGGAGGATGCTCAAGAGGTGTGTGGTGCGATCCGGTCCTGGGTGAGCGACAAACATGGGGCCGATGTGGCGGCTGCTGTCCGTGTTCTTTATGGGGGCTCGGTGAAGGCCGGCAATGCTGCAGCCCTGATGCAACAGCCTGACATCGACGGTGCCCTGGTGGGCGGCGCCAGCTTGTCGGCGGAAGAGTTTGTCGGCATCGTCCGCTATCGCCTCGACATCGTGTGAGCCACCTGACGGGCCCCGTCGAACGATGAGCCGGGGGGTCTGACCACAGTCTCGACGCGTCCATGCCTATCCTTGTACCGCCCGCCCACTTCCGAGGAGTCCTTCGGTGTCACCGATTGAGATCGGCCTCTTGGTCATCGTCAACCTGATGAGCATCGCGCTGCTCGCACTGATCTTGCTCCACAAGGGCAAGGGCGGCGGCCTCTCGGACATGTTCGGCGGTGGGATGTCGACGTCGCTCGGTGGTTCGAACGTCGTCGAGCGCAACCTCGACCGCATGACCATCGCCGCAGGCATCGTGTGGTTCGCCTGCATCGTGGGGCTTGGTCTTTTGCTCGGCTCGAACTAGTGCTTGTGAACATTTGAGATGACAGACAACTGGAGGCGGTGAGCTGATGGCTGGAGGTAGTGCCATTCGCGGGAGTCGGGTCGGAGCC
>JBDTTS010000141.1:0-6317 GCA_039930525.1 Actinomycetes bacterium
GGGTCCAGCACCGAGGTGCTTGCCCCGGTGGCTTGGGCGACGGTCTCGGCGACATCGGGGCTGACCAGGGTCTCGTAGAAGATTGTCTGGATGTCGTTGTCGAGGACGAACTGCGTGACCTCGGCAAGTTCTTGCGGGTTTGGCTCGGTCTCGGGGGTGAGTCCGGTCAGACCGACCTGCTCGAGCTGGTACGCATCGGCGAGGTAGCCGAACGCGGTATGGCTGGTGACGAGCTGTCTCTGCTCACAATCGTCGAGACCCTTGCGGTATGACGCATCGAGCCGCTCGAGCTCGGCCCGCAGGGTCGCCGCGTTCGCCTCGAAGGTCGATTGGGCCGGGGGGTCGAGTTGACTGAGTGAGTCGGCGACCGCGTCGCCGACGTCGGCAAGGCGCAGGGGATCGAGCCAGAAGTGCGGGTCGGTGATTTCTTCGCCGCCAAGGTCGGCGTCCATTGTGGTGAGTGACAGGTCGGCCACCTCGCTGACCTCGAGCACCGCTCCGTCTGACTTCTGGGCGACGGCGTCGTCGACCGCGGGCTGGAAACCCTCGAGGTAAACCGCGAGATCGGCGTCCGCGAGCTGGCCAGTGTCCTGTGGAGCCAACTCGAGATCGTGCGGCTCGGCTCCTGGTTTGGTGAGGTTCGTGACGGAGACAAGGTCGCCACCGACTTCGTCGGTGACGAACTGCAGGGGATAGAAGGCAGCGGCGACAGTCCATCCCTGGCGGCCTGCCTCGGCGTCGGGGGGCGGTTGCGTCTGGCTGCTGCACGCAGCCAGGGCCAGGGCGCCCACGACCGCTAGACCCGCAAGCACATGCCGTGTGAGAGGCCGATCCGTCATGCCTTTACTGTGGCCGAGATGAAAACGGTTGTCAATACCGATTAGATCAGCGGAGCTTGTCGACCGCTACGTAGACCAAAATCCCGACGGTGAGGAGCCTCAGGATGCGTCCCATTGGCGAGACATGGGACCACCCCACGCTGGCAAGCCAGGCCAGGAACAGGGCCAGCACGAGGAGCAGGACGCCGCCGAGGGCGGTGTCGAGATAGAGGCCGGCGAACAACACGCTGCCCAGAACGACAAGGAAGAGCCACCGTGGGATCCGGGTCAGCCGCACGAGCCAAGGGGCGCTGAGGCGCTCAAGGGCAGATGGCGTGTGGTCGTCAGTCATGAGTCCTCGGGGCGTGGGGGGAGCGTCCATCGTCTCTCACGGGCGGGGCTGCCACGCCTCCGGGGCGATGGGTCAAGATGTGGGGGTGTCTGAGTGGGTGGTGGTGATGCGCTTTCGGGTGCCGGCTGACGGCGTCGAGGGCTTTCGTGCGCAGGCCGCAGCCGTGGCCCGCCTACTTGGTGGAGCCGTGGGCTGCGAGGGGGTCCAGGTGGTGCGCGCGTCCGATGATTCAGCGCTGTGGGCGATGGTGGCGCAATGGCACTCGGTCGGTAGCTATCGCAAGGCGTTGTCGTCGTATGAAGTGAAGGTCGGCGCCGTTCCGTTTCTTGCGAAGGCGATCGATGAGCCGACGGCGTTCGAAGTGCTGTTCGCCGTCGATGCCAAAGGTGAGAGCGAGACGTCGGGTGATCTTGCGGGCGATGCCCAGACCATCGACCGCTCCAGATAGCCTGATCGCCCACCGCGGACATCCAGCCGGATGGCTCGTTTCGCAGAAAGCAGGAAGCCCCGTGGCCGCCGCCCTGATCGATAATGTCGTCTCGCTCTGCAAGCGCAGAGGCTTTGTCTACCCGAGCTCTGAGATCTACGGTGGCCAGCGTGCCGCCTGGGATTACGGCCCCCTCGGCGTCGAGCTCAAAGAGAACGTCAAACGTCAGTGGTGGCAGTCAGTGGTGCGCGAGCGCGATGACGTCGTGGGCGTCGACACGTCGGTGATTCTTGCTCCTGAGGTGTGGCAGTCATCAGGTCACGTCTCGGCGTTCGCCGACCCGTTGACCGAGTGCACCTCGTGCCACAAACGCTTTCGTGCCGACCATCTCGAAGAGGCGTTCGAGGCTAAGCACAAGCGCTCGCCTGAGTCTTTGGCAGAGGTCAACTGCCCGAACTGTGGCAACAAAGGCCAGTTCACCGAGCCCAAGATGTTCAATGGTCTATTGAAGACGCATCTGGGCCCGGTCGAGGACGGATCCGGCCTCGCGTATCTGCGGCCTGAGACGGCGCAGGGGCTGTTCATCTCATTCGCACAGGTGCAGCAGACGTCGCGTCGCAAGGTTCCCTTCGGAATTGCCAACATCGGCAAGTCATTCCGCAACGAGATCACGCCGGGCAACTTCATTTTCCGGACGCGTGAGTTCGAGCAGATGGAGATGGAGTTCTTCGTCAAGCCCGGCACTGACGAAGAGTGGCACCAGACGTGGATCGACGCGCGCATGGCGTGGTACACCGACCTGGGGGTGTCGCCCGAGAATCTTCGTTTGTACGAGCACCCGACCGAGAAGCTATCGCACTACTCCAAGAGGACTGTCGACCTTGAGTACCGGTTCAAGTTCGGCGGCCAAGAGTTCAGCGAGCTCGAGGGTGTCGCGAACCGCACCGACTTCGACCTCAAGGCCCACGCTGAGGCGTCCGGGCAGGACCTCTCGTTCTTCGACCAAGAGGCCGGCGAGCGCTGGTATCCGTACGTGATTGAGCCGGCGGCCGGCGTCAACCGGGCGATGCTGGCCTTCCTGCTTGATGCCTACACCGAAGACGAGGCACCCAACGCCAAGGGGGGAGTCGATAAGCGGACGTTGCTGCGATTGGATCCCCGGCTGGCGCCGGTCAAGGCAGCAGTGCTGCCGCTCTCGCGCAACGCCGATCTGTCACCGAAGGCGCGCGATGTTGCGTCCGCGCTGCGCAAGCGGTGGAACGTCGACTTCGACGACGCCGGTGCGATCGGACGCCGTTACCGGCGTCAAGACGAGATCGGCACGCCGTACTGCGTCACGGTTGATTTCGACTCACTCGATGACCACGCAGTGACCGTGCGTGAGCGTGACACCATGAAGCAGGAGCGGATCGGGATCGACGGCCTCGTCGACTACCTCAGCCCCCACCTCCCCGCCTTCTAAACCGCAACCCCCAACCCCGTAACCCCCAAGAACGACGCATTCACCCGCACTCCCGCAACAAGCTCCGCATTCATGGTGTGGATAACCGTCGCGGACGCACTCCACGAGAGTCCTTGACGCGGAGGTCGGGGCGTGGACGCGCCAACGCCTCAAGGTGGGTCTCGCGGATGGCGCGCAGCGTGCCCACCGGGTCCCGGCGCAGAACGCCCGGGACCACGTGGCTGACGAGTAACCCGTGTTGGCCGAGGACATCGACGCGGTTCAACGTCGCGGCGAACTGTTCGTCTCCGTCGTGATACTGGCGCGACTGCACCTCGATGACCGCCATCGACTCGACGACGACGCCGTCCGGCATGGCAAGGAAATTGTCGTCGGGCGTCCACATCGTCGGATTCCACCAGATCAGCGGAAGTCCGGCGGCTAGCGCAAGATGCCGGAGTTCGGCCTCCGGTGCTGACCGCACGCCGGCGCGTGCTTCCTCAAGGGTGTCGTGGATCAGCGCAGTCCCGCGCCTCTGCGCCTGCCGCAGCTCCCGCTCGACAGCGTCGATGGAGACGAGCTCGCGCTGAATCGCCTCCAGAGTCATGGCCCGCGTACTTCGCCGGTCGGTGACTCGGCGGGCGGCGTCCACGAGGCACCGCGCAAGCGGAGCAACTGGAACGCCTTGGATCATCTGGGCTGAGGGCATCCTTTGGGTTCTCTCGACAATCGCGAATCCTGCTGACTTGCGATGCCTGGCGGCGGGGATGAGCGAGTGCACCGGCGCATCGTTCGGGTTGGCGGGTAGGTACTCCAGTCCCCAACGTCGGAGCCCGCTCGCCCCCGTCAGGACGGCGTCCACACCGGCGAAGAGCATTGCCGCCCGCTCGCGCTGCGAGATCGTGAGTGTCCCGTCGAAGACGCAATACGTCCCTGGCAGGACGCGACGCCACTGGCCACCGGTGCGGATCCGCCGCGACAGCGTGGAGCGTGGAATCCCGATGGCATCGAGTTGGGCTGCCGTGATGAGGCCATCCTGGTCGTTCGCTACCCAATGAACGGCGTCGAGCAGATCCCGCGTTCGTAGACTCATTGGCAGAGAATGGGCCCGATCGTCGTGTGCTGGTAGACGAAGGTCTGCTGCTGTGGACGCCCCGCGTCCGGCGTCGATGTTATCCCCAGCATGATGGGGGAGTTTGTTGCGTGGGTGCGGGTGAATGCGTCGTTCTTGGAGGTGTTGGCGGAGGTGCGGAGCGGCTCATTGACTCTCGGTGGCATTGTGGTGCCGGTTCCTGTGGTGCTGGCGCCGATGGCTGGGATCACGAATGCGGCGTTTCGCCGCCTCGCCGCTGAGCAGGGCGCCGGTCTCTACGTCTGCGAGATGATCACCAGCCGAGGCTTGGTCGAGCGCCAGGCAAAGACCCTGTCGATGCTGGCGTTCGACCCACTGGAGACCACTCGGTCGGTGCAGCTCTACGGCGTTGATCCCCGATACGTGGGTGAGGCGGTGCGCACCCTCGTCGGCGAGTTCGGCGTCGACCACGTCGACTTCAACTTCGGTTGTCCAGTCCCCAAGGTCACCCGCAAAGGCGGGGGAGCAGCGCTGCCGTGGAAGCGCGACCTGCTGCGCGCGATCCTGTCTGAGGCCGTCAAGGCCGCCGAGCCGGCCGGCGTTCCCGTCACCATGAAGACGCGCATGGGCATCGACCCCGAGCACTTGACCTATCTCGATGCCGGACGCATTGCCGAGGACGTCGGATGTGCCGCTATCGCCCTTCACGGGCGAACCGCCGACCAGCACTACTCGGGGCAGGCCGATTGGGCGGCCATCGCAGCGCTGAAGCAGCATGTCGCCATCCCAGTGCTCGGCAACGGTGACATCTGGGAGGCCTCGGACGCGGTGCAGATGATGACCGAGACCGACTGCGACGGAGTGGTCATCGGACGCGGCTGCCTAGGGCGCCCATGGCTCTTCCGTGACTTGGCCGCCGTGCTGACCGGCCAGCCTGTGCCGACGCCACCGAATCTCGACGAGGTGGTCGCGATGGTGCGGCGACACGGTGAGCTGCTCGCCGAGCTAATGGGGGAGCAGCGCGGCATGGCCGACCTGCGCAAGCACATGGCCTGGTACTTCAAGGGATTCGTGGTCGGCGGCGAGACGCGCTCAGCGCTCGGCAAGGTCGCGTCGTTGGATGAGCTGGATGCCCTGCTTGGCCAGATCGATGCCGACCAGCGATTCCCCGACACAGAGATCGGGGTTCCCCGCGGGCGCCAGGGGTCCCCTCGCCGAGTCGTATTGCCGGACGGGTGGCTGGACGACCAGCGGTGCGACTTTCTCGACGCCGATGCTGAGCTCGACGTCAGTGGCGGCTGATCCCGGTCTGGGCCTAGCCACCTGGCGCACACCATCGGTAGCGTGCCGAGTCGATGAGCGAGAGGGGTTCCGATGCCCGCGAAGAAACCAGCCACCGGTTCGGAGGGGTTCAGCGCAGACGAGCGCGCTGCAATGAAGGAACGTGCCGCCGAGCTCCGTGCAGAGGGAAAGAAGGGCGCCAAGAAGGCCGACGGCCTGCAATCGGTCCTGGACGCGATTGCGAAGATGGCACCCGAAGATCGTGCCCTGGCTGAGCGGGTGCACATGTTGGTGACTGTGAATGCGCCCGGGTTGTCGCCGAAAACGTGGTACGGCATGCCGGCTTATGCGAATACGGACGGCAAGGTTGTCGTCTTTTTTCAGGACGCCGGCAAGTTCAAGTATCGCTACTCAACGCTGGGATTTCAGGAGGCGGCAAACCTCGACGACGGTGACCTGTGGCCGGTCTCGTACGCGCTCGTGAATTGGACGCCTTCGGTGGAGAAGAAGGTCATCAAACTGGTGAAGGCCGCAATCTCCTGACAGTGACGGGGGAAGTGACACCTGACCCGGCACACCGCTGGCGGTGTGAGGTGAACCACCCCCGCCGGGGGTCTTCCGGCCCGGTCCCGAACTCGCGTGCACCGTTACGGTGGAGGAAGGTGCCACCGGCACGGGAGGCCACATGCGGTATGTGTATGCGTTCGACGAAGGCAGCAAGGATCAGAAGGATCTTCTCGGCGGCAAGGGAGCCAATCTGGCCGAGATGACTTCGCTCGGGCTCCCAGTGCCACCCGGGTTCACGATTACTACCGAGGCCTGCCGCGCGTACCGTGCAGCAAGGCAAGCCCCAGAGGGTCTGGGCGCAGAATTGCGCGAACACCTCGGTCGTTTAGAGGCTGTCATGGGACGACGGCTTGGCGATC
>JBDTTS010000142.1:0-6285 GCA_039930525.1 Actinomycetes bacterium
AGATCACGATGGCCTGCGCGGACTGCAAGAACCGCAACTACATCACCAAGAAGAATCGCCGCAACGACCCAGATCGAATTTCGATGCAGAAGTTCTGCCCGAACTGCGGAAAGCACACCGAGCACCGCGAGACCCGCTAGTCACCCTGGTGGTGCGGCGAGCACAGCGCGTCCGCCGATGACGAGGTCACTCGATGGCCGCGTCGCCGTCGTCACGGGTGCCGGGCGCGGTATTGGTCGGGCGACCGCTCGTCGGCTGGCGGCCGATGGGGCGTTACTGGTCGTCGGCGACCTCGATGAGGCCCCGCTGTGCAGCCTCGCGAGTGAACTTCCCGACGCAGACCTGGTCCTATGCGTGGGCGACACCTCAGAGGCCGAGCACGCTGACGCCTTGATGGCGTCTGCGGTAAACGCCTTCGGGACGATCGACATCCTGGTCAACAACGCTGGCACCACTCGCGACCGGATGTTTCACCGCCAAGGTGTCGACGACCTTGACGCTGCTCTGGACGCTAACTTGCGTACCGCGTGGAACGCGACCCAGTCGGCACTGCGCGTCATGCGCAGGACGGCCAAGAGTGAGTTGGCAGCCAGGGGCGTCGTCGATCACCAGCGAAAGATCGTGTTCACGTCGTCAGTGGCGGCGCTGACAGGCAATCCCGGGCAGGCCAACTACACGGCGGCAAAGGGGGCCTTGATCGCACTCGTCCGCACGCTGGCTCAAGAACTAGGTCCCTTTGGCATCAACGTCAATGCGATCGCTCCAGGATTCATAGAGACGAGGTTGACCGCAGAGAAGTCCGCCCATGAGCCGATCGGGATCCCGCATGACATCCGTGAGGGGATTCGCGGCATGATCAGTCTCGGCCGCTTCGGTCAACCCGAGGACGTGGCCGCTGCTACGGCGTTCCTGGTCTCGCCCGACAGCGACTACATCTCAGGTGTCACGCTTCCCGTCACCGGGGGCCAGTTCGGAGGGATGGGCTGAGCATGGCGCTCAACGTTGACCTGGTGGGCAAGCAGTACCCACCTCAGACGTACGAGGTAGCCCGCGAGAAGGTCCGCGAGTTCGCCGCTGCGGTGGGCGACGACAACGCGGCCTACCGCGAGGTCGATGCCGCTCGTGCCCTCGGGCATGCCGACCTGGTCGCCCCGCCGACTTTCGCGGTCGTGGTCACTCGTGGTCCGCAGATCGCGGTCATCGACGATCCTGAGCTCGGTCTCGACTTCTCGCGTGTGGTGCATGGAGACCAGAAGTTCCGCTTTACGAAACCGATCGTGGCCGGAGACCTGCTCGTGACAATCTCGTCGGTGAGCTCGGCCCGAACGGTAGCCGGAAATGACATCCTGACCATTCGCAGCGACGTCGCTGACACGTCCGGTGATCCAGTGGTGTCGGTCTTCGCGACTCTCGTTGCCCGCGCAGTGGAGGGCTGAGCAATGACCGCAGTGGTGCGGGCAGTAGATGTTGAGGTCGGTACCGAACTTCCGCCGCAGAGTTTTCGATTGCAGCGCGTCGATCTTGTGAAGTACGCCGGCGCTTCCGGCGACTTCAACGTGATCCACTGGAACGAACGGGTTGCCACTGAAGTGGGCCTCCCCAATGTCATCGCACACGGGATGCTGACGATGGCCGAGGCGATCCGCGTGGTGACCGACTGGTGTGGCGATCCCGGTGCTGTCGTCGAGTACGGCACGAAGTTCACCAAACCGGTTCTTGTTCCCGACGACGACGCCGGTGCGACCGTCGAGGTGTCTGCAAAGGTGATCGAGATGCTCGACGGCAAGCGCGCAAAAATTGAGCTGATCGCCATCTGTGAGGGCGTCAAGGTGCTTGGTATGTCACGCGCCGTGGTCCAGCTCGCCTGATGCAAGAACGCCACGGTGTCGCCTTCTCAGACCTCACAACCATGCGTGTTGGGGGTGAGGCGAGGCGTTTGGTTGAGGTCTTTACCCCCGCCGAGTTGATCGACGCGGCGCGTGACCCCTCGTTGCGTAGGTGTCTCCTCATCGGTGGCGGGTCGAATCTCGTCGTTGCAGATGGCGGAGTTGATATCCCGGTGGTGGCCGTGCGGACGTCCGGCGTTGCCGCCACCCGCAACGGGGACGAAGTCGTTCTTGACGTGGCGGCGGGTGAGTCGTGGGATGCGCTCGTCGAACGTTGTGTCCATGAGGGTTGGAGCGGAGTTGAGGCGCTTTCTGGGATTCCGGGGTCGGTCGGGGCTACGCCGATCCAGAACGTTGGTGCGTACGGCCAGGAGGTCGGTGACGTCGTCTCGCACGTCGACGTCCTTGATCGCACGACGAACCGCACTCAGCTGATGTCGGCTGGCGACTGCGACTTCGCCTACCGGTCGAGCATCTTCAAGAAGGAACCGCAGAACTTCATCGTGATCGCGGTGCACCTGCGGCTACGAATCTCCTCTTCGAGTACGCCCGTGAAGTACTCCGAGCTGGCCCGCCGGCTTTCAGTCGACGTCGGTGCTACCGCCTCGCTGATAGACGTGCGTGAGGCTGTCCTTGACCTACGCCGCAGCAAAGGGATGGTGCTCGACGATGCCGATCACGACACATGGTCGGCCGGCTCGTTCTTCATGAACCCGGTGCTCGCGGCGTCCGAACTACCGGCAGATGCGCCGCAGTGGGTGCAGAGTGATGGACGGGTGAAGACGTCCGCGGCCTGGCTGATCGAACGCTCGGGCTTTTCGAAAGGGTTCGGCCGTGAGTTGGGAACCGGCGCGGCTGCACTTTCGACCAAGCACACGCTCGCCGTCACGAACCGCGGCCATGCGACGACCAATGATGTGCTTCTGCTTGCCCGAACGGTGCGTGCCGGTGTCCACGAGCATTTCGGAGTCGCCCTGCAGACCGAACCGACTTTGGTCGGCGTCGAACTGTGAGGTCAGGCGGAGCGCCAAGCATCAATGTCTTCGGTCATCTGAGCGCGAAGTGCGGCCGGAGCGAATGACGCATCGACCGACGACTTCGCAAGAGCGGCAAGCCCCGTGTCGTCGAATCCATGGACATCGCGCGCTGTCTCGTACTGCTCGGTAAGCCGAGACCCGAAGAGCAGCGGGTCGTCGGCTGCCAGAGCTACCTGCACCCCAGCATCAACCAGCGTGCGCAACGGAACTGCAGCCAAGTTGTCGTAGACGCCGAGGGCCACGTTTGAGGCGGGGCATACCTCTAGCGCCACGCCGTTGTCGGCGATGCGCTTGACCAGATCTGGGTCTTCGACGCTGCGGACTCCGTGCCCCACTCGAGAGGCGTCCAGGACATCGATGCAGCGCCGCACGCTGTCGGCCCCGAGCAGCTCCCCGCCGTGTGGAACCCCCGGAAGCCCGGCCTCTCTGGCGATTCGAAAGGCGTCAGCGAAGTCGTCCGCGCGCCCGCGCCGCTCATCGTTGGCCAGCCCGAATCCGATCACGCCGTCGTCGATGTGACGAGCCGCCAGCCTTGCGAGCGTGCGCGCATCGAGCGGATGCCTCGTGCGGTTGGCGCCGACGATGACGCCGATTGCCAGGCCGGTGGATGCCGATGCCGCACGCACGGCGTCCAGCATGAGGTCAAAGGTGGCGGTGAGTCCGTCAAACCTGGCGGCATACCCGGAGGGGTCAACTTGGATTTCGAGCCACTTCGAGCCATCGGCGACCTCGTCCTCGGCCACTTCTCGGACCAGCCGAAAGATGTCATCCGGCTCGCGGAGCACCGACCGGGCCGTGTCGTAGAGCCGCTGAAAGCGGAACCAGCCGCGCTCGTCGGTGGCGCGGAGCTCTGGTGGGTCGTCCGACGTGAGGGCCTCGGGCAGGTGCACCTGGTGTCGCTCAGCCAGTTCCAAGAGGGTGCCGTGGCGCATGGAGCCGGTGAAGTGGAGGTGCAGGTGCGCCTTGGGCAACGACCGCACGCTTCGGTGGCTGCTCGAGTCCTGTCTCGCTGCCACCACATGCTCAGCGTAGGCACTGAGGGGATGAGTAGGGACTTTGGTCCCAAGCACTGAGGGACCATATACCCTGGGGGGTATAGCACTTGAGCCATTAGCGTGAGGCATGGAAGTCCCCCACGGATTCTCAAGTCCTGGCGGAAAACCACAAAGACCTGGGAGGGCACCATGAAGCGCCTGCTCGTTCTCGGCGGTGGCACCGCTGGCACCATGGTCGTCAACAAGCTCCGCCCCCGCCTGGCGCGCGATGAGTGGCAGATCACTGTTGTCGACCAGCGCGACGTCCACTACTACCAGCCGGGGTACCTCTTCATTCCGTTCGGCGCCTACACGCCAGAAGAGGTCGTCAAGCCCACCCAGCGTTTTATGCCTGAAGGTGTGGATCTGCTCCACGGTGAGATCGACCGTGTCGATGCAGCGGCCCGTCAGGTGTTGCTCACCGACGGCACCGCCCTTGACTACGACCAGCTCGTGATCGCGACCGGTACCACGCCGCGTCCGGCCGAGACTCCTGGCATGGACGAAGGCGAGTGGCGCAAGAGCATCCACGAGTTCTACACCCACGAAGGTGCGACGGCCCTCGGCGAAAAGCTCAAGACGTGGCAGGGCGGGCGCCTTGTCGTTCACATCGTTGACATGCCGATCAAGTGTCCAGTGGCGCCGCTTGAGTTCACCTTCCTCGCCGACTCGTTCTTCCGGGAGAACGGGATCCGCGACCAGGTCGAGATCGTCTACGTGACGCCGCTTCCGGGTGCGTTCACCAAGCCGATCGCCTCTCAGCACCTCGGTGGCATGCTCGACGAGCGCAAGGTCGAGCTCGAGTCCGACTTCATGGTCGAGAGCATCGATCCCGAGACGAAGACGCTGGTGTCCTACGACGAGCGTGAGGTGCCCTTCGACCTGCTTGTCACGGTTCCGCTCAACATGGGTGCCGATTTCGTAGCGCGGTCTGGGCTCGGCGACGAGCTCAACTACGTGCAGGTCGACAAGCACACGTTCTTGTCGACGCAGCACGACAACATCTTTGCGATCGGTGATGCTTCGAATATTCCGGCGTCCAAGGCTGGATCCGTTGCGCACTTCGCGGTTGACATCTTCACTCACAACTTCCTTCGCCACATCGATGGGCGTTCGATGGACGAGAAGTTCGACGGTCACGCGAACTGCTTCATCGAGTCAGGTGGCGGCAAGGGCATGCTGATCGACTTCAACTACGACACCGAGCCGATGACGGGTAAGTACCCGCTGCCAGGCATCGGACCGTTCAGCCTGCTGAAAGAGACCGAGCTCAACCACTGGGGCAAGCTGATGTTCCGCTGGATCTACTGGAACGTCCTGCTCCCCGGCAAAGAGCTTCCACTTCCGGCCCTGATGTCGATGGCCGGAAAGGACGTCCCAGACGAGGTGTCGTCATGACGGCCGTTGTCACCGAGCGCACCATCGAGGAGCGGCTCGATCTGCTCACCGAGCAGGTGGCGGTAATCGCTGACGAGATGCGCCGCCAGCGTGGGCAGCGCGAGCAGTGGGGTGACCTAGTGTCCGACTCTGCACCCGTCGTCAGTGGTGCGTTCGACATGCTGAGCCGCGAGCTCGAAACGCTCAGTGACGACGTCACCGTCGAAGAGGCGCTGGCGTTGGCGCGGGCCCTGGCCAGAGCGGTACCGACGATGGAAGCTCTCTTGCGGCAGGTGGAGTCGCTGAATGCTTTGACCGGCGATGTCGTCCCGCTGGCAACACCGGCCATGGCAACGCTGACCTCGACCCTGCAAATGCTGGACGACAAGGGGTACTTCGCCTTCGCGAGGGGCGGGGCGGGCATCGTCGACAAGGTCGTGACCTCGTTTACTGAAGAGGACGTTGAGGCACTCGGCGACAACGTCGTCCTGATTCTCAACACGGTGAAAGAGATGACGCAGCCGGAAGTCATGACGCTCTTGCAGCGCACAGCGCTAACTGCCCAGAACGTCGACGACGAGTTCGCCGATGCGCCATCGATGTTCGCACTGCTCAAGCAGATGCGAGACCCCCAGACCCGTCGCGGCCTTGGCCGCGTGATGACCATGCTCCGCACCGTCGGGGCCGAGCAATCGGCGTCCGAGAACACCCGCACAGGAAGGTAAGACCATGCCAGTCACCTCGATCAACGGCCGCGAGATCCATGTCGACGAAGAGGGGTTCCTCACCGAGTACGACGAGTGGGACGAAGACCTCGCCAAAGTCCTTGCCTCCAACATCAGTGTCGATCTCACCGACGATCACTGGGCCGCCATCAAGTTCGTCCGCGATGACTACAAAGCCCAGGGCGAGACGCCCACGATTCGTCGAGTGTCGACGGTCGGCGGCATC
>JBDTTS010000143.1:0-6264 GCA_039930525.1 Actinomycetes bacterium
GTGACCTGAGACGTGCACCATGGCGTTGCCCTTATGCACCACGGTGGCGCCCCAGCGCATCAGGCCATTGATCACCCGGAAGACCGCGTTCTCATTGCCCGGGATCAGCGACGACGCGAGGATCACCGTGTCATCTGGGCCCAGCACGATGCTGTGGTCGCGCCCGGCGATGCGCGACAGCACCGCCATCGGCTCGCCTTGCGAACCGGTACAGATCAAGACCACCGCATCGTCTGGGTGATCGTCGAGTGACTTGATGTCGACAACCGTCTCCCCGGGGATCGACAAGTACCCCAGGTCGCGAGCAATTCCCATGTTGCGCACCATCGAGCGGCCCACGAAGGCCACCTTTCGACCGTGGGCCCTGGCGACGTCGATGATCTGTTGCACGCGGTGGACGTGCGAAGCGAACGAGGCCACGATGATCCGGCGCTCGCTCTGGGCGAAGTACCGGTTGAGGACCGGGACGATGTCCTTCTCAGATGCCACGAAGCCAGGTACCTCTGCGTTGGTCGAGTCGACCAGCATGAGATCGACGCCCTCGTCACCGAGTCGGGCGAACGCGCGCAGATCGGTGACCCTGCCGTCGAGCGGCAGCTGGTCCATCTTGAAGTCTCCGGTATGGACCACCAGCTGGCCGGCCGGCGTGCGGATGGCCACAGCGAGTGCATCGGGAATGGAGTGGTTCACTGCAATGAACTCGAGGTCGAACGGCGCCAACGCTGTTCGGTCGCCTTCGGCCACCGTCGTGACGACCGGGGTGATCCGGTGCTCGCGCAACTTGGCTTCGAGGAAGGCCAAGGTCAGCCGCGAACCGAAGATCGGAATGTCAGCGCGCTCGCGCAGCAGATACGGAACGGCCCCGATGTGGTCCTCGTGCCCATGGGTGAGCACCAGGCCAACGACGTCGTCAAGGCGATCCCTGATGTAGTCGAAGTCGGGCAGGATCAGGTCGATGCCCGGTTGGTCCTCCTCGGGAAAGAGGACGCCGCAGTCGACGATCAGTAGCTGGCCGTCGAACTCAAAGACGGTCATGTTGCGACCGATCTCGCCGAGCCCACCCAAGGGGACAATGCGCAGTGATCCTGCGGGTGCGGGAGGTGGCGGTCCTAGTTCAGGATGCGGATGGCTCATGCTGTGAACCCCTCGACGCCGCCGTCGGCCAGATCAAGGGTCAGCGTCGCGAACTCTTCTTGGGTGAGATCGACCAAGGGCGGCCGTACCGCTCCCCCGATGACGCCGAGCTGTGAGAGCGCGGCCTTCACCGTCATGACGCCCGGTGACCGAAAGAGCCCGGTGTACACCGGCATGAGACCCAGATGAAGGCGAGCGGCGGTGTGCACGTCGCCAGACTCATACGCCCCCAGCATCTCGCCGAGGCGCCGGGCCGCCAGATGTCCGGCGACGGTGACGAAGCCGACACCCCCGATGCTCAGCAACGGCAAGTTCAGCGCGTCATCGCCTGAGTACCAGGCCAACCCGCTGCGCGAGATGGCCCAGGATGCCGCCGCGAGGTCGCCCTTGGCATCCTTGACCGCCACGATCTTCTCGTGCTCGGCGGCGCGGACCATGGTCTCGACATCGATGGCGACGCCTGTGCGGGCCGGAATGTCATAGAGCATCACCGGCAGTTCAGTCGAGTCGGCGACCATCGTCAGGTGGCGCAACACCCCCGCTTGGGGAGGACGGTTGTAGTACGGCGAGACAACGAGCAGGCCATGTGCTCCTGCTTTGGCCGCGAGTTTGGCGCGCTCGCTCGCGTGAACCGGATCGTTGCTGCTGGCGCCGGCGATCACGATGGCTCGGTCGCCCACCGCCTCGACCACGGCCTTCACGACAAGCTCTTGCTCGTGGTCGGTCGTGGTGGGTGATTCGCCAGTGGTGCCGTTCACCACCAGCCCGTCGGTGCCGTGATCGACGAGGTAGGTGGCGAGCACCTGGACAGCGTCGAGATCAAGGGAGAGGTCGGGCCGGAACGGCGTGACCATCGCTGTCAGCACCCGCCCCAGGGGGGCGCGCGGAGTGGTTGCCTGCTGGCTCATGACCGCAGGCTATCGGCCGAGAACGCCCCACGACGTGCAGGACCCCGCCACCACCCGCTCGGGGGGTCGGTCGGTGACGGGGTCTACCGAAGATCGCTCGCCGGCTAGCCGGTGTTACATCTGCTACGGCGACACGCGGCCGGCGGCCTCGAAGGCGGAATGGGTGACAGGCATGAGCCCTGCCCACACCGCTTCCATCTGCTCAGCCACCATCTCGATCTCACGCTGGGGGTACGACGGGTAGGCCGAACCCTCGCGCTTGGTGCGCAAGGAGAGGAAGTTCATCAGCGACCTGGCGTTCATCGTGACGTACATCGACGAGTAGGTGGCAACCGGTAGGACGCCCCTAGCCACCTCGCGAGCCACGCCGGTCGCGAGCATGGCCTGGTAGGCGCGGTACGACTCTGTGCAGGCCTGCTTGGTCTGCTCGACGACGACCGCGTGCTGCTCAACTGTGCCCTCGACGAATACGTAGTGCCCCGGTTTGCCCTCTTGGACCAGTTTGCGCTCGGGCGAAGGCACGTAGAAGACCGGGCGCAGCTCGCGGTAGCGGCCCGACTCCTCGTTGTACGAGGCAATGCGATGCCGCATGAACTCGCGAAAGACGAAGATCGGCGCCTGGACGTAGAACGTCATCGAGTTGTGCTCGAACGGCGAGCCGTGTCGTTCGCGCATGAGGAAGCGAATCAGCCCCGCCGACCGGTCGGCATCAGCTTCGGCATCCACGTCGCCGAGCGACTGCTCACCAAGGGTCGACACGCGAGCGGCAAAGAGCACATCAGCGTCCTGGGCCGAGGCCCGGACGAGCTCGACCGTCATGTCGCTTCGGAACTGCATCTCGTCGCGCTGAGCATCATTCACAGCCGCCACCCTAGTCAGCGGCAGCGGCAAACCGAGAGAGCCCCAGGGCCGCAACGTCGGCGGCCACCAGGTCGGGCATCGGTGCGCCTTCCACCAGATTGGCCAAGACCTCACCGAAGAACGGGAGGAACTTAAATCCCTGACCGCTGTCACCGCCAGCCAGCACGATGTCACCGATTGCGTCGATCACAAATCGGTCGTCGGGCGAGTCGGTCCAGGCGCAGATCTCAGATCGCACGACGGACGCGTCAAAGGCCGGAAGCTCATGACGCATGCGATCGACGGTTTCCTGCTGCCGGGCGAGATCCGGCTCGCGGTCGAAGTCGGCGCCGTCGAAGGGGCGCAGTGGGGCGTCGATCCCCGCCTTATAGCCGACCCCGGGCGTAGGCATCGCGTAGAAGCCGAACGAGGAGCCGTCGAACGGGGCATCGACGAGGCAGGGGCGCAGCTGCCAGGGAATATCGGCTCCACCGCGGAAATAGCTGATTTGCTCCAGCACGGGGGTGAGTCGAACGTCGATCCCAAGGTCGTCGAGGAACCCGCCGGCCCATGGCCCAGCCGCCACCACCACGCGGTCAGCGGTCCAGGACTGCTTGCTGCCACCGACCTCGGCGACCACGTCAACGCCTCCGGCTGACCGCTGCATCACCGAGAGCACCCGGGCACCGGTCACCAGCTCACCCGACCCACGACCTAGGCGGTCGTGCATCGCAGCCAGGGCGTGATCGGCAAGAACAGCACCGGCCTCTGGCTGCCAGACGACGCCGAACGATTCCTCCCACCGCAGCTCGGGGAAGAGGGACGCCTGGCGCTGGCGATCGATGCGTTCGTACACCACACCCTCGGCGGCGAGGGCCGCTTCGACTTCGTCCACGAGGCCGCCCCTCCAGAGGAGTCCCCGCTGGAGCCGCAGGGAACGGCCGGCCTCCCGTTCGAAACGGTCCCAGAGCGCGTGGTTCCACCTGGCCAGTCGCACCTGATCTCGCGCGGGGTGCGCCAGGCGGTAGATCCGGGTGGCACCGCTTGAGCTGCCGACCCGGTTGCCGACACCGAACCGATCGAGGACTACCACGTCGTGCCCTCTTGCAGCCAGTTCGGCACCAGCTGGGAGCCCCATGACTCCGGCTCCGACGACAACGACTCGCATTCGGCGAGCCTACGGCGCCCAGAGGGACATCACCACGAGTGGCTGCCCGCGAACAGCACGCCCGTTCCTTCCCTGCGAGGATGCCAGCATGGCAGATGTATTCGTCCGTCCCGCTCGCCTTATCGACGCTGCGGGCTTTGCTGCCGTGCAACGGCGCAGCTGGCTGATGGCTACCGATGAGCTTCGGTTGCCTCCCCCGCCTGATTCGAGCGAGATGGAAAGGTCGTGGGAGAAGGCCATCATGGCGCCGCCTACCGACCGTCACTCCACGTGGGTCGCGATCGACACCTCCAGCGACGGGGAGTCCGTCGTCGGCGCCGCCGCTCTTGTGCCGGCCAGCGACCCCGACCTCTCGTCTGAGACCTGCCTTGAGCTCGTGGTCTTCGTCGTTGACCCCGACCACCGTGGCAAGGGTCACGGGTCACGACTACTCACGGCGTCGCTGCGGACGGCCGCTGACAGAGGCGAGCAGGAGGCGGTGACGTGGGTCGCGAACGGCGACGACGAGCTGCGCCGCTTCCTCGAGTCAACGGGATGGGCAGCAGACGGGGCCCACCGCACCTTGGCTACCGGCGACACGCCCGACTCCCAGCCGGACGTGCAGCTGCGTCAAGTACGGCTCGGCACCCTTCTGGATCCGCCCGCTCCATGAGCGACCCCTCGCCTCCACACCCGAGCGACACCGAGGTCCGCAAGCAGGCGTGGAGCGTCGGCGTCGCCGTCGGCACCTACGGCCTGGGCTTCGGGGCGCTGGCAGTTGCCAATGGGTTCACTGTGTGGCAGACAGTGGCGCTCAGTGCGCTCGTCTTCACCGGCGCGTCACAGTTCGCGCTGGTCGGTGTTGTCGGTGCTGGCGGTGCCGCCGTCACGGGGGCAGCCGCCGCACTCGCGCTCGGTTCGCGCAACGCGTTCTACGGCCTCCGGATGGCCCCGCTGCTGCGGGTCAAGGGATGGCGACGCCTCGGTGCCGCCCAGCTGACCATCGATGAGTCGACGGCGGTGGCTATCGCCCAGCCGACCACAGCGCTTTCTCGCCTCGGGTTCTGGAACACCGGCGTGGCGGTCTTCGTCTGCTGGAATATCGCCACCGTTGCCGGCGCGTTCGCGGTCGACCAGGTGTCGAACCCACAGGTCATCGGCCTGGACGCCGCCGTTGGTGCCGCTTTCCTGGCGCTGCTTTGGCCCCAACTGATCACGCCGACGGCCAGAGCGGTCGCCGGTGGAGCTGCGTTGCTGGCGCTGGTGCTGACTCCATTCCTCACCCCCGGCCTTCCGGTCCTGGCGGCGGCGGTCGTCGGCGTCGGCGTCGCCTGGCCCGAGCCTCGCATCCACCGAGTGACTGAGCAGGCACCGGAGATCGCTGATGAGTGAGCTCTGGTGGGCCATTGCTGCCCTGGCCGTCGGGGGCTACGCCCTCAAGGCCTCCGGCTACTTCATCCCCGAATGGGTGCTGGAGCGTCCTCGGGTCACTCGCATCGCCTTGCTGACGCCAGTCGCTCTGCTCGCTGCGCTGACCACCGTGCAGATATTCGGGCAGGGCCAGAGTTTGGTCGTCGACGCCAGGGCCGCCGGTCTGGTCTTTGCGGTCGGGGCTCTGTTGTTACGAGCCCCGTTCCTCGTTGTCGTCGTTGGCGCGGCCTTGGTCGCTGCCCTCCTGCGTCTGCTCGCTGGCTGACCGGGAGGATGACCGTATGAGCTACTGGTTCACTGGCTGGAAGTTCTGGCCCGACCGCCCCAAGGGGCCGGTCGGTAAGGATTTCCGACAGGTCGCCTGGATCCGGCCCTACCGCCCAGGACCACTTCGAGTCGCGGTGGCGATCTTCGGCATCTTCGTCACCAGCGTTCCCGCGTTTCTGACGTTCTCGATCGTGCTGAGCCCTGGCCCGGTCACCACCCGCCTGGTGTACGCAAGCGCCTTCGGTTTGATCGCTACCGGACTGGCCATCACGTTTGCGCGCTTCTTCGCGGTCGGGGTGTATGTCAACGATGCTGGCGTCCGCATCCTCACCATGCGGGCCATGGCGGTCTACCCGTGGCGCCTCGTGGCCGATGTCTCGACGACTTCAGCGAGTGGAGATCCGGGTGGCGACGGCAGGCGAGTGGTGATCACCATTCGCGACACCGGACCAGTCGCTACGCCAGTCCATCGGCACAGCCCCGACTTCCTCGGGCGACCCGAGCAGTTTCAGATGGCATCGCTAGCCGTCGAGCGTT
>JBDTTS010000144.1:0-6162 GCA_039930525.1 Actinomycetes bacterium
GCCTCCTTTGCGAGGGTCGCCTTCCCCAGCTACCTCGCCGGCCGGACGCCGGATGTACATGTTGCGCTGGGGGCATTCTGCCTGAGGGATGCCAGCGAATCCATCATCGACCCCGGCGAGTCGGTCAGATCGCTCTCAGGAGACGACGACACCAACGATCCAGACCAGCACGATGGCAACCCCAGCCACCATCTGCACAACGGTGCCCAGCCCGTACCCCTGCAGGGCCTCCCAGGTGGTGTCCCATGCTGCCCTTGGGTCGCGGAGCCGGATCAGCTCGGCCAGCCACAGCCCGGCAATGCCACCGACCACGATTCCCACCAGTGGAATCATCACGAAGCCCACCACTGCGCCGACGACCGCCATCAGCAACGCCCACCAGGGGGCGCCAGCACCCGTGGCTTTGCGGCCAGAGAGCGTCAGAGCAGCGACCGTGCCGACGACCGCGAGGATCGTGACCACGCCGAAGGTCGCCCAACGCCATGCCCCTCCACCATCGAGCAGAGCCCAGACGCCTACGGCCCCCCACATGAGGGCGAGACCGGGCAGCACAGGCACCACGAGCCCCACCAAGCCCACCGCCAGGGCCACAACGACAGCGATCTCAAGCCACGGACTCATGCGCTGATCGTGTCATGTGGGCGTCCAGATGTGCCTGCGGCCAATCAGCGGCAGACTAGATGTCGTGTCCCCTCCTCAAACGTTGCGCCTTGCCCTCGTCACTGGCGCTACCGGCTACATCGGTGGACGTCTTGTCCCCCAGCTTTTGGCCGCCGGATTCAACGTACGCGTCCTCGCTCGCTCACCGGATCGGCTCAGGGATCGTCCATGGGCCGGCGACATCGAGGTCGTAGCAGGCGACGCCACCCGCTCCGACGACGTCGCCGCCGCCATGCACGGCGTCGATGTCGCTTACTACCTGCTGCACTCGCTCGTCGAAGGTGACGGGTTCGACGACCTCGAAGCGTCCATGGCGCAGACGTTTGCAGACGCCGCGCTGGCGTCCGATGTGTCACGCATCGTCTATCTGGGCGGGCTCACCCCTTCCGAGACCGCAGACGCAGACCGAGCGACGCCAGCTCTCTCGACCCACCTAGCCTCACGGCTTCGCGTCGGCGAAATCCTGCGCGGTTCTGGCGTTCCGACCGTCGAGCTGCGCGCGGCCGTCATCATTGGTTCGGGGTCGGCCTCCTTCGAGATGCTGCGCTACCTCACCGAGCGCCTCCCCGTGATGGTGACTCCGAAGTGGGTGCACAACCGGATTCAACCGATCGCGATTCGCGATGTACTGCGCTACCTGGTGGCGTCGGCCGACCTGTCCTCTGACGTCAACCGGGCTTTCGACATCGGTGGGCCAGACGTCCTCACCTACGCCGACATGATGCGGCGCTACGCAGAGGTAGCCGAGCTTCGGCGCCGCATCATCATTCCCGTCCCCGTTCTCTCACCGACGCTGTCGAGCCACTGGGTGGGCGTGGTGACGCCCGTTCCGCGCGCCATCGCGCGTCCTCTCGTGGCATCGCTCAAGCACGAGGTGTTTTGCCGCGAGCACGACATCGCTGACTTCATCCCCGACCCCGACACCGGCTTGATCGGTTTCGACCGCGCCGTCGAGTTGGCACTCCGCCGCATCAAGGACGCCGACGTCGCTACCCGATGGTCGAATGCCTCGGTGCTGGGCGCCTCCAGCGACCCGTTGCCGAGCGACCCGGACTGGGCGGGCGGCTCGCTCTACACCGATGAACGCGAACGCGAGACTTCGGCTTCTCCGTCTGCGCTATGGAGTGTGATCGAGGGGGTCGGCGGAGAGCGCGGCTGGTACTCGTTCCCGCTGGCTTGGGAGGTGCGCGGATGGATGGACCGCGCAGTCGGTGGTGTTGGGCTGCGACGTGGACGCCGCGACCCCAACCGGCTGATGGTGGGCGAGTCTCTTGACTTCTGGCGCGTCGAAGAACGCATCCCTGAAGAGGTGCTCCGGCTGCGGGCCGAGATGAGATTGCCGGGTCTGGCCTGGCTCGAGATGAGCGTCGAGGCTGAACCGACCACCTATCGGCAGCGGGCGACCTTTCATCCACGCGGGTTGTGGGGGCATGCCTACTGGTGGCTCGTCGCTCCCTTCCACGGCATCGTCTTCGGGTCGATGGTGCGCAATATCGTGCGTGCCGCCGAGGCAGTTGACGCTCACTCAGCAGAGAGCCAGAAGTCCGTTGCCGAGGACGCTCAGAGCACCTCGTCCACCCAGGTTCGATAGCCCGGCGCCACCGGCGGCCATGGGTATGCCGCCTCCCACCGCTGGGCCAGATCAAGGAGCATCCCGTCGGCCCATCGAGGTCCGGCTACCTGAAGCCCGAACGGGATCCCAACATCGGTCATCCCGGCTGGCAGCGACAACGTCGGGTGACCACTGATGTTCGTGTAGGGCGTGTTGAACGCATCGGGCGGAAGCATGCCAGGGGCGTCCCCCTCGCTGATTCGGCCGTCGGCCAACCATGCCGCCGCCGCATTCACCGGGCTCAGCAGGATGCCGTCGTCGCCGAGCAAGGCGTCCAACGAACGCACCAGCAGGAACCGGCGGCGGCGGGCCGCGAGATATTGGTCGACGTCGATAGCGAGGCCCCACTCCATGAACCCGCGAGCGGCTGGGTGCATCTGCTCGAGCCCTTGCTCCACCCAAACACGTCCGAACCTGGCCACGTGCTCGGCTGTCGCAATGGTGAACCAGTCGTCGTCGACGTCGACGTCTCCGCAGAGGTCGCGCGCCGTGACGCGCTGCGGGTGAACGCCGAGGAGCGAGCCCATCTGCTCGACGGCGGTTTCAAACGGAGCGCGCACGTTGTCAGGCAAGGCGGCGTCCGCAGCAAAGCGGTCGACAAAGGACACCTTGCGCACCGGTGATCGCTGACCCGCACGTTCGAGCATCTCAGGCGGAAGCGACCCTGGGTCGCCGTCGACTCGTCCACTTAGCACGTGCCACAGCAGCGCGAGGTCGCCGGCCGAGGTGGCGAACGGCCCCTCGGTCGACATGTCCATCCAGTCAGGCGTGGGCCAGCGCCCGGTCACGCCATGCGTCGGCTTGATTCCGACCAAGCCACAAAACGCGGCCGGGATCCGGATCGATCCGCCGCCGTCCGTCGCTGTGGCGATCGGCACCATGCCGGCGGCGACCGCCGCGGCGCTTCCGCCGCTTGACCCGCCTGGCGAATACTCGACGCGCCATGGGTTGCCAGTGGTGCCGTACACCAGATTTTCGGTGTAGCCCTCGGTGGCAAACTCCGGCAGGTTGGTCTTGCCGATGATGACCGCACCGGCGTCCACGAGTCGCTGCGGCACCGTTCCGTGCCTGGACGCCGGGGACGCGTCGACAAAGAGCAGCGATCCCTGGGTGGTGATCATGCCCTCAACGTCTTCGAGGTCCTTGACGAGAACCGGAACCCCGGCCAGGGGGCCAGGATCTCGCCCTGCCACCACCTCGATGTCAACGGCAGCGGCCGCTCGCTCTGCTTCCTCGTCGCACCTGGCGACGACAGCGTTCAGGGGGCCGTCGAACTGGTCGATCCGACTTTGCGCCTCGGCGACCAGCTCGGCGGCGCTGACGCGCCCGGACCGCACCGCGTCGGCGAGCTGCGCGATTTCACCTGACCCCATCCGGCCACGCTAGCCCCCCATGGTCGTCCCCCGAGTACGAAGCACGCCGAGATGCGTCGAGATGAAGGCTGGGGTCATTTCTGGACCCAATTCACCCCGATATCCGGCCCTAGCCTTCATCTCGGCGCAACAGCCAGCGAATGGGAGCATCAGATCCTGGATGTGGTCGCTGAAAGACCTCGAGGCCGGGCGGCGGCTCCCAAGGGTCGCGCCTGCGCCGGTCGACCTTTCGCTGCAATCGGTCAGCCACCCGCTGAGGGGCGAGCCGTATCTCGCGGTCGACATAGCGAACGACGTACAACCCCAGCTCTTCCTCAAACCACTCTTGCCGAAGTTTCTCCGCCCAGAGCGTCTCCTCTTCGCCCGGGCGCTTTCCGTACTTTCCCTCGCCGTCGGCCTCCCCCGCGACTCCGAGACCCATCCACCAGTGATCGGCGCGAAACTCGATGTCACCGAGACGCACGCTGACGTTGCTGAGTGGCTGCACTACCCCTAGCAGCATGAGTTCGCCGCGGCCGCGCGACTCAAGGGGTGATTCGGAGTTCCCATCGGCCCAGTCAAGGGTTCTTCGCGCTTCCCGACAGCCACGAACAGACCCCATCCTGGTCAAGATGCCAGCCATCGTCTCTCGTGAGGCACCGCGTCGAAGGGCAGCGTCCACCGTGATCAGCGCCTTGGGAGTCGGCACATCGAGTGCGATGTCGACTGCCGTGCGCTCAAGAGTCGTGACGGGGACGCCGTTGATCGCCGTCACATCTCCGGCGGACAACAGCCGGCGAACCACTCGGAGCCCCTTCCATGGTCCACTTCCAGGAGGTCGAATGAGTTCGACGCGGCGCGGGATTTGCCAGACCGGAAGCCGCCACATGAGGGCTGCAGATCGCAATCCGACTGGGCTTTCGCGCACCGCAGCGGCGGCGGCGACACGCAGGTGCATCGACCGGGTGCGTTGCCAGTGATCGGAGTTCTCCCCGCCCCAAGGAAGGACGAAGTGCTCACGACGTGAGCGGCAGATAACTCCAGAGCGCAGCAACCGCGACAGGTCGAGTCTGCTGACTCCCCAGGCCATCATCTGGGCATGACTGGCCCCACCGCCGGCTGCGAGCATGTTCTGGACGACGTGCGATCGCACGGCGTCATGGTCAAGGGTCACCGGGGCACTGTGGCCGGAGTCAGCCCCCTGCGTCCGGCATATCAGGCACCTGTGGACGTTGCCAGCCACCCGCATTCGCCGCCACCACGCGCCGAGATGAAGGCTGGGGTCATCCGGGGCCGGAATAGAACCCCCGAAATGAACGTAGCCTTCATCTCGGCGTCAGTGGGCGCGGATGGACGGGTCTCGGCGTCAGTGGGCGCGGATGGGCGGGCCTCGGCGTCAGTGGATGCAGCGGTGGCGCCTCAGGCAGTCTCGACGGCGAGTTCGAGCCACGCTTCCTCAGCTGCCGACTTCTCAGCAGATGTGCGCCGCAGCTGGTCGTTGAGCTCGGCAACCTGGACGTGGTCGGTGGCGTTGTCAGACATCTGCCGGTGGAGGTCGTCCTCCTTGGCACCGAGTTTCGCGATGACGCGTTCGAGGCGGGCGAGTTCTTTCTTGCCTGCTCGCTCGTCGGCGCTCGCCGACCCAGGACGCGACGATGCTTGCCTCGACGTCGTTTGCGCGCCTTTGCGGCCTGACTGGGCCAGGTGAATGAGCTGCAGATACTGCTCAAGGCCCCCCGGCAGATCACGCACTTCACCGTCGCCCATCAACCCCACGAACCGGTCGCATACCCGTTCCAGGAAGAACCGATCATGCGAGATCACCAACAGCGTGCCGCCGAACGAGTCGAGCAGGTCTTCCAGTGCCGTCAGCGTCTCGACGTCGAAGTCGTTCGTCGGTTCGTCCAACACCAGAACGTTGGGTGCGCCCATCAGCAGCCGGGTCAGCTGCAGGCGCCGACGCTCGCCACCCGAAAGGTCGCCAATCGGTGTCCACTGGGCATCGCCGCCGAACCCCAAACGTTCGCACAGCTGCGTCGCCGAAAGCTCGCGGCCCTTGCCGAGCTCGACACGTTGGGCGATGTCTTCGACGGCCTCAAGCACCCGCCAGCTGGGATCGAGCTCCTCTAAGTGCTGCGACAGGTAGGCAGGCTTAACGGTGACGCCCGATACGACACGCCCGGCTGTGGGCGGCTGAATGCCGAGAAGCAGTCGCACCAACGACGTCTTGCCGGCACCGTTCACTCCGATGATGCCGATGCGGTCACCAGGACCGACGTCCCAGGTCACCCCGTCCAGGATCTGCCGGTCACCAAATGTCAACAGGACGTCGTACGTCTCAGCGGTGCCGTTGAGCGTCATTCCCCCAGTGATCGTCACGGTGACCTTCGACGCGACGTCGGCCACCCCGGCGAGGGTGTCGCTGGTTCCAAGTGTAATCATCGGGGCCTCGTGGTGGCGCCGGGGAGTCGAATGGGCTCGACTCCCCGGGCTTGATTACTAAGCGAGGACGATTCCTCGGAGGGAAGCGTACAGGTC
>JBDTTS010000145.1:0-6150 GCA_039930525.1 Actinomycetes bacterium
GCGGCGCTTTTTGACGACAGAACCCACAGTGATCTCTTCCTTGGACTGAACGGTCACGACATGGACGCCGCGCACCGGCCCCAGAAGGATACCGGGGGCAGTCAGGCGTCGATCAGGGCGGGCTCAGCCGGCCTCGACGAATGAGTCACGCAGGTAGCGGCGCACTGCCTCTTCGGGGACGCGAAACGAGCGCCCTACCCGCACTGCCGGCAGGTCACCGGCGTGCACCAGCCGGTATACGGTCATCTTCGACACGCGCATCACTGCTGCGACCTCAGCCACCGTCAGGAACTTTCCCCCCAGCGGTGCATTGTCGGGTGGCCGGTTCTCGCCCCGGTCCTGCTCCCGGTCCTGCTCCATGTGTCCCCATTCCCTACCGCACGGGCCGGGCGCCGGCTTCCCCTCCGGCGCCACGGCGACCCGTGCGTTCGGCACAGCGTAGTGACGGATGTGACGCTAGGGAACTCTTGTGGCGATTTGATCACCCAAGAGGTGGTCACCCGAATGGGCTGGACACCTCGCGCGGCCGATCAGGGCCGCTTATGTCGACTTAGTCCCGTTCTGGATCGAGCCCATGTCGCGCAAAGACGGCTCGCCGGGTGGCCAAGATCGCCTGGTCAAGAGGGTCAGAGGGGTCGTAGCCGGTCGACCAGTCGACCACGGTCGGGCGGGCATCATCGGTCATCGCCAAGAGGGGACGCTTTCCGGTGCGCCCTTCGACGTACCGACTCCACTCGTCCGGCACCAGCGTCTCCGGCGCGATCGGGGATCCGGCCAGCTCAGCCATCACCAGTGTCCAGATTCGCGGGACGACGTCGACAACTGCGTAACCGCCTCCCCCCGTCGCGACCCAACGTCCGCCGGCATAGGCGTGCGCCCAGCTGTGCAGCGCCTCGGCCCCCATTCGCTGACCATCGACGCTCAGCGCGAAGTGCGCCAACGGGTCGAGGTAGTGCGTGTCGCAGCCGTGCTGGGTGACCAACACCTCGGGATCGAACGCGCGCAGAAGGTGGGGGACCACCGCGTGAATGGCCCGCAGCCAGCCGTCGTCCCCGGTTCGTGCCGGAAGGGCGATGTTCACTGCGTAACCCTCGGCCGATGGTCCGCCCACCTCGGTAGGTCGCCCAGTGCCGGGGTAGAGGGTGCGGGGGTCTTCGTGGATCGAGATCGTCAGTACGCGGGGGTCGTCCCAGAATGCCGCCTGGACGCCATCGCCGTGATGGACATCGATGTCGACGTATGCCACCCGCTCGGCACCGGCGTCCAACAGGGCCGCGATCGCGACGGCTACATCGTTGTACACGCAAAATCCCGCAGCCACGTCGGGCATTGCGTGGTGCAGACCACCCGCAGGGTTGAACGCATGGGCCACATCGCCGCGCCACACAGCTCGCGACGCCCCGACCGTGGCGCCGGTGATGAGCGAGGCCACATCGTGCATGTTGGTGAACGTCGGGACGTCGGGAGTCCCGAGTCCGTGCTGCGAGTCGCCGTCCGAACCCGGCGCGCTGCACTGCTGCACAGCTGCGACAAACGACGCGGTGTGCACCAGCTCCAGCTCAGCTTGGGTGGCCGGAGTCGGCGTCACGAGCTCAACCTCGTCAAGAACCCCGAGCGATCGGGCCAACCGCATCATGAGATCGAGCCGCAGCGGGTCCATCGGATGAGACGGCCCGAAGTCGTACGCAGTGAGCGCATCGTCCCAGTAGACCTGCGCAGCACCAGCCATCTGGCCACCGTACCCGCACTCAGAGGGTTCACCTGGGAGTCGCAAAGCTTGTAGTGCACCCGGGTCGACCGCCAAGAATCCCCGGACTGTGGTCGCATCTGTACCTCCCAGGTACAGATGCGACCAAGATCACGCGGTGACACACAGCTGCCCTGACGCAAGCCAGTCACTCGCTGCGTAGCGCCACGACGGGTTCCAACTTTCCCGCGCGCTGCGCCGGGACGACGCCGAAGAAGACGCCAACGGCGACCGACACGGTGAAGGCCAACACCGGCGACCACCAGGCGATCTCGGCGGGCAGCGGACTGAACGTATTTGCCAGCAGCGCGGCGCTGATCCCCAGAGTCATGCCAATGACTCCACCGACGGTGGTCAGCAGCACAGCCTCGATCAGAAACTGCACCGTGATGTCGCGGCGCCTGGCGCCAAGTGCCTTACGGAGCCCGATCTCGCGAGTTCGCTCTCGAACCGAGACCAACATGATGTTGCTGACGCCCACTCCCCCCACCAACAACGAGATCGCGGCAATCGCCGCCAGCACCAACGTCAGCAGCCCAAGAATCTGCCCCAGGGTCCCCAGAATCTGGCTCTGGGTCACCGCTGAGAACTCTTCGTCTGGATATTCCTCGGCGAGCGCGTCGAGGATCTCTCTGCGAATCGGCTCGACGTCGTCGATGGTCGATGCCTTGACGGCCAGGGCGTCAATACGGTCGACACCGAAGAGCTGCTGAGCAGTCGTGACCGGGATGTGGATCTCGTCATCACGGCTCACACCGAATGTCGATCCGACCTCTTCGAAAACCCCAATCACCCGAAACCGCACGCCAGCAATGGTGATCTGACGCCCCAGCGGCTCGACCTCGCCAAAGAGGGAATCGGAGACGCCACTCCCGAGGACCGCTACGCGTCGCCTCGTGTCAACATCGGTGGCGGTGAGGTACTCACCCCGCGCAATGGGCCGAGTGAAAACATTCGGGACGTTTTCGTTGGTACCCGCGATGGTGCTGAATACCTCAGTCGATCCGACCGAGACGGTTTCGCCGCTGGACACGGTTGCTGCCACTGCCTCCGGGTTGCCGATGACGCGGCCCAGATACTCGACGTCATCGAGGTTCAGCCGGCTTATCGACGGCGCCGAGCCGAACTCGACTGATCCCGGCACGACAAAGATGATGTTCGAGCCAAGCCCCTCGACCTGGGCCTCGACTTCTTGTTTGGCACCGCTGCCGATCGCCACCAGCACCACGACAGCGGCGACACCAATGATGACGCCGAGCATCGTCAGTAGGCTGCGCAGCCGGTTCGCCCGCAGTGCACCCAACGCGACCCGGAAGGCTTCGGCCAGCCTCACGTGATCATCGCCGACGACTCATCGCGCTCGATCAGACCGTCACGCACATAGATCTGCCGCTGAGTGCGAAGAGCAATGTCGCGATCGTGGGTGACGAGCACGACGGCTACACCACTTTCAAGGTTGAGCCGCTCGAGTGTTTCCATCACCTCTCCACCGGTTCGGGTATCGAGGTTGCCGGTTGGCTCGTCGGCCAGCAGAAGCTCGGGCTCACCTACCAAGGCGCGCGCGATTGCCACCCGCTGCTGCTCACCGCCGGACAGCTCGGTGGCCTTGTGCCCGATGCGTCCAGCCAGACCGACCGTGTCTAGGGCGGCCGCCGCCCGATCGCGACGCTCGCTCTTCGGCACGCCGCGGTAGAGAAGCGGGAGCGCGACATTGTCGATGGCAGTGGTGCGCGAAAGCAGTTGGAACGACTGGAAGACAAAGCCGATCGTCTCGTTGCGCAGCGTCGCCATCTCAGAGTCCGAAAGAGATGTCGCATCGCGGCCGCCGACCGTGATCACACCGCTGCTGGGTCGGTCGAGCAGCCCGAGCAGGTGCATCAAGGTCGATTTACCCGATCCCGATGGACCAACGATGGCCGCGTACTCCCCCGACTCGACGCGCAGCGAGACGCCACGCAGGGCTTGCACCTCTGTGCCGCCCATGGTGTAGACCCGCGTCACATCGACGGCCTCGATCGCCGGTGTTGTCACGGCAGTTCTTCACCCTCGACGACCTGATCGGCACCACGCACGACGACGGACTCGCCCACGCTCAGCCCGTCAGCCACTTCGAGGTACTCCTCGCCCTGTGCACCGAGTGTGACGAACCGCTTCTCAGGCACGTTGTCGGTGACCACCCACACCGCATCACGGTCACCGTCGCGAAACACTGCCGAAGCCGGAACCGCGATCGCGTCGACCGAAGTGATCACCCGCAGCGACGCCACCGCCGACATTCCGGGCCGGGGCGCCGGAGCCGGCGAACCGTCCGCCAGTGTTCCCCCGCCCAGAGTCAGTCTCACCACATAGCTGACGCCACCACGGCTGGACGTGCTGGGAGACAGGTCAACGTTGCGCACCACCGCGCGATAGCGGGCGCCAGGAACAGCATCGAACTCGACGTCGGCCTTCACCCCCTTCCGCACCAGCAAGACATCGGTCTCGTCAACCTGGGCGCCCAGCGAGAGCTCTGAGGTGTCAGTGATCGTCAGAATGGGATCGCCGTCGCTCACGGGACTACCGGCCGACACGATTCCGGACGAGCTGCCACTCGCGGCACCACCCGAGCCACCCCCCAGAAGCGACTCAGCCTGTCCGGCGAGCGATGACGGCAGCTGGTCGACGATCCCCGACAGATCATCGCCGCCCCCCGTTCCGGCGGACGCCCCGAGCACGACGCGTCCGGCGATCGGCGCCTTAACCGTAAGCGCAGCGACCGCTTTGCGGGCTGCACCGACGGCCACCTGTGCCTGGGCTTGCTGCGCCTGGGTGAACGTTGCGAGGGTCTGCTCGAGCGACGAGACGCTGCTGTTGATCTGATCGACGGTCGACTGCGCCTGAGCTTGGGCTGCCGCTAGCTGCGCCTCGGCGGCCGCCACCTGCTGCAGCGCCTGCTGACGAAGCTGTCTGTCGTCGATCTGGCGGGCCGCTGCGCGGGCCTGAGCGAACGCTTGTTGGGCGGCCGCCGCCGCCTGTTGGGCCGACGCCCCCGTCGACGCCTGCGGGAGGTCGACGGGCGCGGGAGCACCAGCCGCCGCCTGCTCTGCCTGAGCCAGCCGCTGGTCGGTCTCCGGCGAGTCGACGACGAACAGCGTCCTGCCGCGATTGACCCGCTGGCCGTCGCGTACTACGACCCGAGAAACGGTGCCGTTAGCTGGCGAGGTGACGACCGCCGTTGCGGCCGCCACGACCGACGCCGGCGCCTCGACCCGTTCGATCACGGTCTGCTGGTCGACCACCCCGGTCTCGACCGCTGGGGCTTCGTCTGACGAACACGCCGCCAGCAACAGCACGGCGGCAAGGGCAACACCAAGGCCAATTCGGGACGTACTCGAGTCTTCTCTCACTGCTTCATCGTAGGTTTGCCTCTGGGTCTCGCACGCCAGAGGCCGTTGTCGACGCGTGGAGGTCCGGTGGCGGCAGGCCACGATCGCTCCCCGAGACAGGTTCCAATCACCCGTCTGGTGCGACCAGCCACCTATGTGGCCACCGCATTTCTCGGGTTGGTCACATTGGGGACAGCCCTGCTCCTGCTGCCGATCTCGCGCAGCGGACCAGGCGGAACCGACGCTGTCACCGCCTTTTTCACCTCGGCGTCCGCCGTGACCGTCACCGGCCTGACCTCGGTCAATACCGCTGAGCACTGGTCAGGCTTTGGCGAGGCCGTGATCTTGTTGCTGATCCAAGCTGGTGGACTCGGAATCTCCACCGGTACCGCCATCGTGGCCGTCGTGGTCTTTCGCCGGCTGGGCCTGCGCGCACGGCTCTACACCTCGACCGAGAGTGGCAACGTTGCCCTCGGCGAGGTCGGACGCGTCGTTCGCGGTGTGGCGATTCTCACCTTCACCGTCGAAGCGCTGCTAATGATCATCTTCACGCTGCGGTGGTGGCTCGGCTACGACTACACCCTCGGCGAGGCCAGCTGGCTCGGTCTGTTCCACGCCGTGTCGTCGTTCAACAACGCCGGCTTTACCCTCTTTCCTGACAGTTTGGTCAGCTTCGCCGGTGACCCCTTCGTCCTGATGCCAGTTTCGCTGGCGGTCATTCTCGGAGGCATCGGCGTCCCTGTGCTCTACGAGTTGAGTCGACGACGGCGCGACCGAGGGCCACTCAGCCTGCACTCGCGCGTCACTCTGTGGATGACCGGCTCACTGCTGATCGGCGCCATGTTGGTGCTTGGCTTCACCGAGTGGACCAACCCGGGAACTCTCGGCGACCTGTCGATGGCCGACAAACTGCTCAACGCCTGGTTCGTCGGCTTGAACCCGAGGTCATCGGGGTTCAACGCCATCGACTACTCCGAGATGCGGCCTGAGTCATGGCTGATCACTGACATGTTGATGTTCGTGGGTGGTGGCTCGGTG
>JBDTTS010000146.1:0-6049 GCA_039930525.1 Actinomycetes bacterium
CGGCGTCGCCACTCATGGGAGTTGACTGTCCCGATGTGGTGGGTGCCTGCCTGGTTCGCGGCTGATACCAGAACCGGATTCCACTGCAAGCAGAAGGGGCCCGGCGTGAGCCGGGCCCCTTCTGTGCTGCTGAGGGTCGGTCACTCGCTGTTGGGACCGATCCCCTGCTTGACCAACTCGCTGACCACCTTGGCCGACTCATCAAAGCCGATGAGCACGATGGCGTCGGGGTCCAGCCCCTTGATCTTGGTGACCTCGGCGGAGAAGCTGTTCGCCGTCGGGTCGTAGTAGATCGCATCTGGCTCGGTGAGCACGGTGCCGCCACCCTCAGAGAACGAGAGTGCGGTGTACTCGGCCAGACCCTCACCGTAGGCGTCCTGCAGCGACAGGATCGCTACGTTCTGGATGCCGTCAGCGTTGAGCAGGTTGCCCAGCACACGACCTTGGAGCACGTCGGACGGAGCCGTGCGGAAGAACAGCCCGGAGTCCTCCGCGACCGTGAGGTCGGGTGAGGTGTTGGCCGGCGAGACCTGCAAGATGCCGGCTCCAGTGACCTGCTCGAGGGTGTTCAGGCTGACACTGGACGAAGCAGCTCCGATAATCGCGTCGACGCCGCGCTGGATCTGCTTGTCGATCGTGTTCACACCCTTGTCGAAGTTCGCTGAGTCGCTGGAGTCACCGTTGAAGAACTTGACATCTTTGCCGAGCACTCCACCGCCAGCGTTGGCTTCTTGGACGGCGAGTTCGACGCCGGCCACCTCGGGCGGGCCGAGCGAGGCAAGCGATCCGGTGAGCGGCAGGTAGCCACCCAGCACGAGCTGGTCGTCAGCCGCACCGCGGTTGTCCTTCGACGTCAGCGGGTCGGGGCTGCCTTTCGTTGCCTCGATCTGTCCTGACTCGTAGTTCAAGGCAGAGCCATCAGTGGTCAGACCAGGAACGAGGTTTTCAGCGTCGTACTGGTAGACGCCGACGAAGGCCGAGGTCGGGTCGCCGAAGTCGTCGAACTCGATGGGGCCGGACTGACCGTCGTAGTCAATGTCGTCGCCCTGCTCCAGCATCTTGTTGCATTCGTCGAATGAGGTGCACTTGTTGCCACCTGTCACAACGGCCTGCATCTGCTCGGCCATGTCGCGTCCAGAGTCGGACTCGGCAGCAGCTGCGGCCAAGATCACGACCAATGCCGCATCGTAGGACTCCGGTCCGTACGAATAGCCGATCTTCTTAAGGCTCGGGTCAATCTCGTTGAGCCGGTCCTTGAAGTCGCCGCTGGCCTCGGCGCCGGGAAGGGTTCCCTTGACGCCGTCCAACGTTCCGGCTGGCAACTCTGCCAGCGGTCCGTTTCCGATATTTCCGTCAACCAGGTACAACGGAGTTCCCGCACTCGCCGTATCAGTGGCTGTGTCGGTGGGGTCTGTGTCGCTATCGCTGCTGCAGGCGGCGAGCACGAGGCCCGCGGCTCCAGCAACGGCGACCAGGCGCCATGTGGCGTTTGCTCGTCTCATTCATTACTCCTTGCCGATCGGGCCGATGGCCCTTGGCCGGCCAGACGACCGGTTGATGATCGAAAACTAGTGGCACTGAGGGTCGATTGCAGCCCGTAGACCCGTACACGCCAGGGTCGTTGCGGCATCGTGACCTTGCATGACGCTGCGTGACCGTTTCGCCCGTGTCATGCCCTGCGTGATGCCCTGCGTGATGCCCTGTCGGCACGCGGTATCCCGGAGTCCGAACACGCCATCGCCCTTCAGTAGACTGCCGTGGCCCAACATGAGATCGCGGCCCCGGTGGCGGAATTGGCATACGCGGCGGATTCAAAATCCGTTGCCGAAAGGCATGAGGGTTCAAGTCCCTCCCGGGGCACCAGATGTGACGGGTGCGTCGACTGGTCCGAGCCAGTGCGAACGGGTTCGGGTGGGCTGGAGTCTTGGCCAGGGTCGCGCTTCCCGCTCGCCGACGCCGGAGCGGGAAATGAAGAGACCGTCACGCTTTTATCGCGCTCAGCGGGAAAAAACGGTCATTAACGCTTCATTGAACGTCCAGCGACGTGCGCGTACTACGCCCCGGGCGAGCAGCCCTTTGAGGCGGGGCTAGTTGGTGGTGTGGGGGGCGGCGATCCGGCCGAGGACGCCGTTCACGAAGGCCGGCGAATCGTCGGTTGACAGCTCTTTGGCCAGTTCGACGGCTTCGTCGATCGCGATGGCTGGAGCGATGTCGACCCCCCACTGCAACTCAAATGTCGCCAGCCGCAGCAGCGAACGGTCAACGGCCGGCATCCGGTCGAGTGTCCAGTCGATCGAATGCGCCTGGATGAGCTCATCGATCTCCGTGCGGTGCTTGACCACGCCGGACACGAGCGTTTGGGTGTACGGGTTGCCGATGCCCTCACCGCGGGCAGCGCGCTCGGTCAGCACAGCGTCGATGGACTGCCCGCGCTGATCTGCCTCAAAGAGGATGTCGAGCGCGCGCTTGCGTGCCTTGTGTCGGGCTCCCACGGTCAGGCGCGACCCAGGTAGCTGCCGTCACGCGTGTCGACCCGGATCTTCTCGCCCTGGGTGATGAAGAGGGGAACAGCCACCTCGAACCCGGTCTCAAGAGTCGCCGGCTTCGACCCACCCGTCGAACGGTCACCCTGCAGCCCTGGCTCGGTGTAGGTGATCTCGAGCTCGACAGAGGCTGGCAGCTCGATGTACAGCGGGTTGCCCTCGTGGACGGCCACTGTCGCGTTCTGACCCTCCAACATGAAGTTCGAGGCGTCTCCCACCGTGGGGCCTTGCACATGCATCTGGTCATAGGAGGCGGTGTCCATGAAAACGAAATCTTCGCCGTCCTGGTAGAGGTACTGCATCTCACGCTTGTCGACGCTGGCGGTCTCAACCTTCACACCCGCGTTGAAGGTCTTGTCGACGACCTTGCCAGACAAGACGTTCTTCAGCTTTGTACGCACGAAGGCGCCGCCCTTGCCTGGCTTTACGTGCTGAAACTCAACAACCGCCCAGAGCCCCCCGTCGATGTTCAGCACGAGGCCGTTCTTCAGATCGTTGGTGGTCGCCACAGTGGGTTCTTCTCCTCGCTGAGTACGGCTGAGCCCTGCTCAGCCGACGACCAACAGGTCGCGGGTCGTGGTGGTGAGGGTTTCGACGTGGTCTTCATGGACGACGACGGTGTCCTCGATCCGCACCCCACCTTGTTCGGGGAGATACACCCCTGGCTCGACGGTGACCGGAACGGATGCTTTGAGTTTATCGGCAGAGGACGCACCCAGGAACGGCGCCTCATGAATCTGTAGACCAACACCATGCCCGAGACCATGACCGAAGAACTTGCCATAGCCGGCCTGTTCGATCACCTTCCGAGAGGCTGCATCGACGTCTGGCGCCTCCCGCCCCGGTGCCAGCGCCGCCACGCCCTCAGCTTGTGCTAGCCGGACGACCTCATAGATCTCACGTTGCCAATCGTCAGAGTGAGCAACAGCAAACGTGCGTGTCATGTCCGCGTGGTAGCCGCCGACCCTGGCCCCGAAATCGATCGTCACCAGGTCGCCGGAAGCGAGCATTCGGTCAGTCGGCTGGTGATGCGGGATTGCGCCGTTGGCGCCGGCAGCCACGATCGTCTCGAAGCCGGGGCCTTCGGAGCGGTCACGGAGCCCGTCGTCGATCCATCTGGCGACTTCGCGCTCGGTCACGCCTGTACGGATCCGGGGTAGTGCCTCGGCGAGCGCGGCGTCGCTGGCACGACAGGCGGCACGGAGCAGCTCAATTTCGCCGGCGTCCTTGACCATTCGAAGATCGCCCACCATGGTGCCAAGGGGCCGCCAGTCGGCGCTGGTCGGCAGGTCGCGAAAGCCCGCGACCGACAAAGAGCGATCCTCAAATCCCGCTGCTCCGCTGCAATCGCCCTCGAGCCGCTCGGCGAGAAAGCGATGCCCACCGCGGGATATATGCGCTGGTACATCCGGGCACTCCTCGCGGACCTGCAGTGTGTAACGGCTGTCGGTGACCAGCTCGGCAGAGCCGTCGCCCCGAACGGCGAGAGCAGCAGACGACCCGGTGAATCCGGTGAGGTACCGGACGTTGACCAGACTCGTCACCAAGGCGACCTCGAGGTCAGCCGCTCGCAGCGACTCGGCCAACAGCAGGCGGCGGCTCTCGTGCTGCGCGGGCATCGGTCTCCCTTCACCCCCCATCAACGAGCCGAACTTGCGGATGAGGCGCATTCAACCTCACCCAGGTCCCGGACCGGCTGGCAACCCGCCCATCGAAACGGTCAAGTCGGACATCGTTGCTGCCGAAGATCGTCGGAGCGGGGCGAGCGCCGCCCCAACGGAGGAGGCTGTCGTGAAGCGTACGTTCGTGTCACTGCTTGCAGTGAGCGCTCTCGGAGTGGGCCTCTTGCCCATTGCCATGGCCCAGGCAGCGACAGCCGGGCCTGCGAACCTCGCCCCCGACGACGCGAACACCCGCCAGAAGAACGTCGTGCTCACCTGGGACGACGTGCCAGGGGCGACGTCCTACGAGGTGGCCGTGACCAACGACGGCTTCGGAACAGACGGAGCGGTCTTCACCGACACTGCTGCCACCAACCGCTATGTGATGCCCGTCGACCTGCCGCGTGGCGACTACCGCTGGCGTGTTCGTGCCACCTTGCCGTCCGGTGCGACCGACTGGTCAAGCGCAGCCAACCTGGTGCGCGGATGGGCCATCTCCAACGAGACTGTGGTCTCGCCCGTCAGTGCCGACCCCAACGACTGGAGTATCAGCTGGACGCCGATCACGAACGCGTCCTTCTACGAAGTGCAGTACAGCCCCGAGAACATCGAGCCAGAGAATATCCCGGCGCCTGAGTACGCCAAGAACGACATCGTCACCTGCTTCACTACCCACACCACCTTCACGCCCTACCTGCAGGTCAAGGGAACCCAGAACGCCATCGCCGACGGAAGCTTGAGCGATGGCTCGTGCTCCGGGGAACTCGACGGCACATACAAGGTGCGCGTGCGCGGCCGCGACGGTTCGGTCGACACCCGCACCACCCCCTTCGACGCTCCAGCCAACACCTGCACCGGCGTTTGGCAGTCCGAGATTGGCGAGGGGTGGACTGGCAACGTGCCAGAGTGCTCCGGCTGGTCAGCTGACCTCACTGGCTTCTTCTTCAGCCCGCGCAGCGCCGAGCCCGGGGAGCCGACCGGACTGGCTACCTCCGACGCTACTGGCCCGTGCGATGCCTCCGACGCGTGCACCGATACACCGGTCATGAGCTGGGACGACCTCGACGACGCGGACTACTACCGGGTGTACGTCGGTCGCGACCGTGACACCTATGACTACGACCGCGTCTATGACGTCTACGGAAACACCTTCCAGATGGTGGACACCATGCGCAGCCGCGAACTGTCCTGGTACTGGCGAGTTCAAGCGTGCGTGCTCGATCCAGTTGACGCAGCCGACAAGTGCGGCCCGGCGTCCAACTCTGGCGCCGACGCGGCCTCCTTCGCCGTCGCTAACAAGGGACTCAAAACGGCCGGCGCTTCGCCGGTCACCGGCGATGCCGACGTCAAGAACTTGTACGTCGACTTCACGATCCCCAACGAGATCGCTCAGGCTGATCACCAGGCCAAGGCCTTCCGCATTCAGATCGCCACTAAAGCGGACTTCAGCAGCGTGGTGAAAACCGAAACCTTCGATCAGCAGGCCGGCGACGCCACCAGCACCACGTACCGCTGGGACGGAGCGACCGATGGCAACTACTTCTGGCGCTACCGGGCTGTCGACCAGACCGGGCTGCTGAGTCCCTGGACCGAGAACAGCAACCAGAAGTTCACCGTCAACGCTTCGATCCCCAAGGTCAGTATCAAGACGTCGAGCGGGTGGGGCCTCAAAGACTCCATAACGCTCACCTCTGACAAGGCATTGAGCGGTGCCAACACCAACACCATGGGCGTCCAGCTCAAGGGCGGCGCTCGCCTCGATGGAAAGATCACCGAGCTCACGCCTTCGTCATGGAAGTTCACTCCGACCTCGAAGTGGATGCCTAATGCTGCCTACGTTCCCTA
>JBDTTS010000147.1:0-6013 GCA_039930525.1 Actinomycetes bacterium
GCATCCCGCTCAGCCAGCTGCTCACCGAGACGCTCGAGCGACAGGCCAAGGTCGCCGGGTTCCGGCAGATGATCGAAGAGACCTTCGGGCCCTTTACCGAGGAAGACCTCGAGGCCGGACGCGCGCTATTGGCGTCGGCGCGAACGCCCGATGAGATCCTCGGTGACGCGTGAGGGTCATCATCGACTCAGGGGTCCTGATCGCGCTCGAGCGCAGCCCTCGCCCCCTTACCCAGCAGTTTGACGCACTGGCCGCGCGCTCCGGCCATGTCGCGCTCGTACCGGCTACCGTCGTCGCCCAGGTCTGGCGTACCGGCTCGGATCGTCAGGCTCCCCTCGCCGCGTTTCTTTCGCAGTCAGACATCGATCCCCTCAGCGACGACCGCGCCCGGGCTGTCGGACGCCTGCTCGCCGCGTCCGGCACGAACGACATCGCCGACGCGCACGTTGTTGAAGCCGCCCTCAGCGGTGACGTCGTTTTCACCAGCGACCCGGTCGACATCGCGCGGCTGGCTCACGCTGCCGGCAAGCAGCTGGCGATCGTTGCGGTCTGACGTCCTGACGGCGTCGAGTTGTCGGGTCGGGGAACCGGCGAAGTCGGCGAACGTGGTGAGGCGGTCACGAAGTGAGTGCATCCACCCAAATCGTGGACGCATCTGTACTACCCGGGTACAGATGCGTCCAGGATCATGGCTGGAATCACCCAGGTAACACCGCAGGTGGCGGCCGCTCCCCCGATGTTGGTGCAGTAGGTGGAAACCGCGTCGTCATGGCAGCGCTCAGCACGTTCCCCAGGTGCCGGACACCTTGCACCGGTCACGCCCGGGGCCGCCCGAGTAGTCGTAGGCCTTCTGCACGCGTAGCTCGTCGCGGCCGGGGCCGCCGCGGACGCGGTCGACGCCGCCGCCGCGATGGAATATGACGGCGACCCACGGAGACCCTGGTACTCCCAGTAGGTGGCCGGGCCGGAAGGTGAACGCGCAGCTGCTCAGCCCTCGTGGAGGGGTCACGGGAGGCTAACCGCACGAACCTCCGGAACTGGGGCCTCTGGCCCGCTCGGTCGATCGTGCTTCTTCGGTGGTCCCCGGACCCGCTCGGACTATGGGACGGGATGACAAGTAACTCAGTACGAGGCACTACCTAGATCTGTTCACCGACAGTTCATACGGTCTACACACCCCGTCAATAGTCACTCACGGGCCTGCCCTTTCCGAGAAGATCCACTTAGAGTCGAGGAGGGCTAACTCGAAAGAGTCACAGAGGGTCACCCGAGAAAGTGGGGGATTGAGCGCATGGTGCACCGCCCGACGGTAAAAGACACCCCCCCGCAGCAGGCGCAACCAGAGTCGGCGCGCACAGACATCACGTGGCACATGATCGTCCACGACGTGACCCACCACCTGGCCGTGATCCGGCTGTTGGCCGCCTCGCTTCAAAGCGAAGCCGAATCCTCGCAAGTAAAACGTACGATGCTCGGGCTCACGGACCAGGTCGACCGAGCCCAGAGCGTCCTGCTCACCACACACTTTCCGGCTGACCCACCCATCTCAGTTGGTGAATCGGTCCAAGAGGCGGTGCGTGCGATTCAGGCCTCTGTCTTCCGTGCCATCGAGGTCGACGTGGCGTCGGCGGCTGACTCGGCGGTGCCAACGATAGGCCGAGTGGCGATGCAGCGTTGCTTGGACAACATCCTCGGCAACGCCATAATGGCAAGTGGTCAGGACGGACACATCTCCGTTCAAGCGACCAGCTGCAGTGAGGCAGCGCAGATCGCGGTTTCCAATGACTCCTGCGGCGATGGCCCCTACCCGACGAGACCGGGGCACGGGATCGGCCTCAGCATCGTTCGTGAACTAGTCGGTGAAGTCGGCGGGCGGATAGACACCGTTCACGCGGCCGACCACACCATCACCACCTTGTCTGTACCCATCAGAGAAAGCGTGATTGGTGACGCCAATGCGACTCCTCCTGTGTGACGACCACACCCTGTTCAACGAAATCCTCGGCGATGCTCTCGCAGACAGGGGGCACGAAATCGTCGGGATGGTGTCACGTCTGGCCGACATTGATGCCGCCCTCAGCACCCTGGCGCCAGATGTGTGCCTCCTCGACACCAACTTCCCCCGAGGCAGCTCGCTCGATCTCCTCAAGAACTTGGTCGCAGAGCACTCGACCAGCAAGATCATGATGTTGTCTGCAGATCTGGATCCCGTGCACGTAGGCGAGGCTTTGCGACGAGGAGCCCACGGATACGCGCACAAGGGCCAGAGCGTTGAGGCCATCGCCAAGCAGCTCGACCTGGTAATGGCCGGTCAAATCGCCATAGACCCGTGCCTTCTGCGGTCCGCCATGAACGTTGTGGCGAGCGGCCGGGACGAAACGATGTCCTCGCCGACCGGCGACATCTTGACAAGTCTCACGGTCCGGGAGTCTGAGGTGTTACGTGCCCTCGTCGCTGGCATGTCGACTGCCGACATCGCCAAGCAGCTCGGTATCGCACGCAACACCGCGCGCGCCCACGTGCAGACTATCCTGAACAAGTTGCACTGTCACAGCCGACTGCAAGCAGTGCGAGTCGCGGTCGACTCAGGTCTGGTGGCATGACGCTCGGTCCTCGTGCAGATGCGCTAGGCCAATTGCGGACGCCGCTCATGCGAGCGCATCTGTCGGTCGGCCCGCGCTGGGTTCAGACTCGCCAATCATGGCCGGTACAGCAGTTGCAATCATCGAGTCCCAGATTGCGACCGGTGAAGCTCTCGCGCTCAGACTGAACAACGAGCCGGACTTCCAGGTCGTCTATCTCGCCACGTCCGCCGGCGAGGCACGCGGGCTTGCCGCGTCACCCAAGACGGTCAACGTGGCTGTCATCGCCGATCGGCTGGCCGACGAGGATGGTTTGGTGGCGTGCACCGAACTGCGCAGGGTGCACCCGAACCTCGGGGTCGTTATCCTCGCCGACCAGGGTGACGCCAATCGCACGACATCCGCGCTGGTCGCCGGCGCTCGAGGTTGGGTGGAGCGTGCCGGTTCGATCCGACAGCTGATCGAGGCGATTCGCATGGTGGCCAATGGCCAGGCCTGGCTACCCCCGCACCTTCTGGGCCCCGTGATCGACCATCTCATCGAAGGGGACCAGGTTCGCAACGAGGCGGACGAATCCCTGTCCGCGCTGTCTTCGCGTGAACGAGAAGTCCTCGCCCACATGGTCAATGGGGAAAGTCGCTCCGAGATAGCGCAACGCTTGTACCTGTCCGAGAACACGGTACGGACGCACCAGCAGAGCTTGATGCGTCGTCTCGGAGTGCACTCCGCACTGGCCGCCGTGGCGGTTGCGCGACGTGCTAGCGAGTAAAACTGCGTGTGGGCCACGCAGATGCACTAGCGCGTCGGGGTGAATGACAACTCACCCGGACTACGGAGCGGGGATGCGAAACGGCGTAGTTGATCTCGTCTGTCGGCGTGTTCACGTACGAAGCCGCGAGAAATACCTTGAGTCCAACCCGATGGAGGACGTGGATGGACCACGAACGATCACTCACTCAGACGCTCTGGGCTCGGAAATACACGCTCGTCCTCATCACCGCTGCCCCGGTGATCGTCGCCCTTGCTCTGTATGCCAGGGCGGAGCCGCTCTATGCCAGTGCAGTGCGAATCGCGATTGCCGGTCAACCCGTGACAAGCAGCCAGGCTGCGGACGCACAGGTCGCTCAGGTGCGCGCCCTGGCCACCAGCCCTTCGATCGTCGCATCTGCGATCGCCGCGGCCGGTGTCGACCGAGACCCGAAGACCACTGCGCAGACGGCAGTCACCGTCGATGCGCTCGGCACCTCTCCGCTGACCAGCCTCACCGTCACCGACCGAAACCCTCAGGTGGCGACGGTGCTGTCCGAGTCGCTGGCGAACGCCGTCACCAACTTCATGACCACGTCGTCGCTGGGTGAGCTTCGCGACGCGATGCGATCCCTCAACAAGAACATCGCAGCTACCCAGTCCGACCTGAGCCAGCTCCTCCGCCAGACCGGATCAACTCCCACGCAGACTGAGATCGCCCAAATTTCGGTCAGGGAGAGTCAGCTCAGTGGCCTACAGGCCGAGCAGGCAAGCCTCAGACAGCAGGCGGTCCTGACGTTCGAGCCCCACCAGCTGGGAGCGGCAACGTCAGCTACCGAGGTGCCCTCCAGCCTGCCCGCCGATCTGGCACTGGCGTTGGTCGCGGGACTGCTGTCAGGGATTGCCATCGTGGTCGTTGTTGAGGCGCTGCGACCCCGCGTCGATTCTGCTGAGGAACTCGCTGGACTCTTCGAGGCACCTGAGCTCGGCCAGCTGCGACTTATCGGGCAGGACACCAATCCGACCGCTACCCGGGTGATGCTGGGACGCCTGAACGCCGTCGCGACTCAACACGGCATTACCGACGTCTTGATGTCCGGACCCTTGGAGCCCAGCCGTCTAGCAGCCCTGGAACACGCGCTGGACGAAGCCCAGCGGGATCAGCCCATCGCTCACGAACGCCGAAACCTGAACTCGGTGGTACCACCGCGAGTGCGGATCAGAGTCCTGAGCGAGGACCACCTGTCCGAGCTCGTCGCCGAACCGAGTGCGAAGGGACATCTTGTAGTCGGCCCGCCCACCGCCCTCCGGCAGAACTACGCGGACGTCAGGCGAACAGCGGCAACCACCGGCTGGCCAGTCATTGCGGTGTTGATCGTGACGACCAAACAGACCACTCCCCCGCAGGAGGTCACCCCCCGCTACGAGGACTCGCCATCCTCCGCACAACTTGTCACTGCCGGGACGGAACGACCATGACGGTTGTGGAGCAGCGACAGCCCACCAAGGCGCGAGAAGTCACCAACAATATCCCGTTCGTGAGAACGAAGCTGTCACCGGAGGCGCTCACAGCCGCCACTCGCGTCCTTGAGTCCGGCTGGTTGACCACCGGTCCAGAGGTGCAGCTCTTCGAAGCGGAGTTCGCGGCGTGGGTTGGAGCCGACTACGCCGTAGCCACCTCATCCTGCACAGCTGCGATCGAGCTCGGCCTACGCGCCTTACGTCTCCCTCGCGGATCACGAGTGCTGGTCTCCACGATCACGTTCTGCGGTGCCGTCCATGCCATCATCCACGCCGGCTACCAACCGGTTCTGGTCGATGTCGACCCCGTAACCGTCATGCCGTCGGTCCGCACCGTTCGGGATGCCGTCGACCGTCCCGGGCACATCGACGCCATGCTCGTCGTGCACCTCGCTGGAGCTCCCGCCAACGTTGATGAACTGGCGGACGCCGCCGGGCTCGACAGAGATCGCATCGTCGAGGACGCCGCCCACGCCTTGGGCACCCGATGCGGAACGAAAAGAGTGGGCAGCGGCGAGTCCACTACCTGCTTCAGCTTCTACGCGACCAAGAACCTGCCGATCGGCGAGGGCGGGATGGTCACAACGAACAACGCCGATGTAGCAGAGCGCATCAGACGGATGCGACTGCACGGAATGAGCACCGATGCCTGGCGGCGATACCTTCCAGGGGGTAGTTGGCGCTACACCGTCGAGACTTCCGGCCTCAAGGCCAACATGACCGACGTGCAGGCGTCGATCGGCCGGGCTCAACTCCGCCATCTCGCTGACTGGCAACGGCGACGGCGGGAGATCGCCGCTCGCTACGACCGCTCCCTTGCCGGGGTTCCCGGAATCGCACTACCGCAACGCCCTCGGGACGGCGGGCACGCATGGCATCTGTATGCCGTCCGTGTGCTTCCCCTCTGTCCCGACGACCACTCCGGCATCCGTCGTGACCGAATCGCCGATGAGCTTGCGCGGCGCGGCATCGGGACGTCCGTCCACTTCATACCCCTCCACACGATGCCCTTCTTCATGCGATCGACGCTGCCACCAGACCCTTCGTTCGTCGGGGCCGAGGCCGCGTACGCACAGTTGTTGTCCCTACCGATGCATCCCAACCTGACCGACGAGGAGGTGGACGTGGTTTCAGAGACTCTCGGGGCGCTACTTGTCCAGAAC
>JBDTTS010000148.1:0-6011 GCA_039930525.1 Actinomycetes bacterium
GGTGAGAGCGGCGACGGCGAACCATCGCAGCGCTTTGCTGTCCTTGATGGAAGGTCTCATAAGTGGGTTGCCCTTAAGCCAATGTGACATCACCCCGAACTGAGTTGCCCCAGCGATGGGCGGCTGTTGACCGCCAAGGGCAGGTCTACGCCGAAAGGAGGGCTCCCTTCAGCCGAACGGTCCATACTGGTCACAAGTGCCTAGACTTTCGCCGGAGCGAAAAAGGGCGGTAGCGTGCAAAACGGCCATCACGCTATGGGTGTGAGTGTCTCAGAGTTGGCGCCGGCAGGCGGCCCTCAAGCGGTAACGTAGAAAATCGTGCCCACGAACGGTTCGCCCTTGCGCATCAGCCACGCCACGCAGGTGTTTGAACCGCTGGTCCAGGCGTCCGATGCAAGCACGAACTCGCGGGTGCCGTCCCCGTAGTAGGGCAGGGTCTTGTCGAACACTGGCTGCGTGGGGGGGGTAGGCGGCATCTTGGCCGCACACCAGTCGAACCTCAGGCCGTGGCGCTCGGGGGGTTCGACACCGTGAAACTGACCGAGTCACCGAACGACGGGTTGGACTGATCGAGCTCGATCCGTGGATCGCCGGCCCCGGCAAGGGCAGGTAAACCAAGCAACGAGACCACAAATATACTGAGTGCGGCCAGGGAAAGAGTTCGCTTCATGGTGACCTCCAGGCGTCCCACCGCTCATCGGCAGTTGTCCAGGTGCAGACGAGTGGGCGCGGGGCCAACTCAGTGAGCGAGTCACCGGAGACCACTCGTCTAGCCCAACTTAACCATTCGGAAGTAGCCCAAAAGTGTACCGCCGAACGAGTGGGGGCTAGAAATGAGAAGGTCGATCTCGGTCGAAGTAGAACGTGTGGCCTGGCGTTCGCTGCAGGACCAGGACCCTGGCCGAACCTTGGGCGGCGCTCAGTTTGCGGCGGTGAGCGCGGCAAGTGCGCTCTCGGTGTCCTCAGCCTCGGCAGTGGCAAGTGCGATCAGTTGACGCAGTCCGTGCGCGCCATAGCGATTGCGAACACGGTCGACCATGTCGACGATCTCTGGATCGACCGGTGACGGTGACTCTGGTGTTGGCATGGCTCCTCCGGCCCACGATCTCGGACCCGTCACGCTATCCCACGATTCAGGATGACGCATCTAGGCGATCGGGTGATGTTCTGCGTCGTCGCCAGTCGTGGACCCGACGCCCCGCCGCCGATGACTCGCCCAGCGACAGCCTCAGCGAGCCCCTAGACGGACGCGTGGTGACGCGAGGATCAACCCTGGCGGCCCAGCCGTGCCAGAAGCGAGGTCTGGCGGTCGGCGTCCGACGCGACCTTGACAGGAGAAGCGAATATTCCGGCGCCGATCAGATCAGCAGCCATCGGAGCCATTGCGTCGATCACCGACTGGACGAAGCTCAACTCGTCGTTAGATAGCTGTTGGGGTTTGTCGATGGCTTGTCCAAAGTCCCACCTGTGCACGATCAGGTCGAAGGTCATCTCGCCGAGGTACTGCCGCGCAGACAATGGGCCTCTGGACGAGTTGACCGTCGAGTCCAAGACGCCTTCCTTGGTGAACTGGGCGAGGGATTCGGACGCGGCGCGCTCCCATGCTGCTGCCGGATCGGTGCCGAGCTGGTCGCCGTCGAGGCGCTCGCCGACGTCCTCGACGGTGCGTCCGGTGAGCATCGGCTCGGCCCACAGCTGCTCGACGAGCACGTGGTTGACCAGCGTGCGAACGTCCCAGTCGGTGCACGGCGTGGAAGCGTCCCACTGGTCGTCGGCGACTGCGGTGACGAGCTCACCGAAGGCGCCGAGCGAGGCTGTAAAGGTTTGCAGCGACTCTGTGTCAGACACGTTGACCACCTCGATCGGACCGTACGCCGATCAGTTCGTCGTCGCTACCCCTTGCGTCAGTGGCCGCGGTCGAGCCACTCCTGGCGGTGCGGAGCCTCAGCAGCCAACGTCGTCGAGTCGCCGTGGCCGGTGTGCACGAGAGTGTCTGCCGGCAGCTCTTTGATCAGCATGTCGATCGACTCGACGATCGTCGGGAAGTCGGAGAACGACCGACCCGTGGCTCCCGGCCCACCTGAGAACAGGGTGTCGCCGCTGAACAGGACGCCGAGCTCTGGGCTGTAGAGGCAGACCGCGCCCGGCGCGTGGCCCGGCGTGTGATGCACCTCGAGCTGAACGCCGGCGATGCTGATCACGTCGCCGTCCTCAAGGTCGCCGTCGGCTGATCGGTCGGGGTGCGTCAGCAACCACACCTGCTCATCGTCAGGGTGCAGCATGATCGGCGCGCCAGTGCGGTCGGCCAGCTCGGGGGCGTAGCGGATGTGGTCGTCGTGTGCGTGGGTGCACACGATGGCGCGGACGCGGCGGTCGCCCACGACGTCCATGATCGCGTCGACGTCGTGCGGGGCATCGATCACCACACACTCGTCGTCGTCGCCGACGATCCAGACGTTGTTATCGACGTCAAAGGTCTCGCCGTCGAGCGAGAACGTCCCGGAGGTGACCAGGTGGTCGATACGCGCGCTCACGAGAACATCACCACCGATCGCAGCACATCGCCGTCGTGCATCTTGGCGAACGCTGACTCGACGTCGTCGATGCCGATCTTCTCCGAGACGAACTTCTCGAGCGGCAGGAGTCCCTGCAGGTACAGGTCGATCAGCATCGGGAAGTCGCGGCTCGGCAGGCAGTCGCCGTACCACGACGACTTGATCGCTCCGCCGCGGCCGAAAATATCGATGAGCGGCGTCGTCCATTGCATGTCGGGCGTGGGGACGCCGACGAGCACGAGCGTGCCAGCGAGCTCGCGGGCGTCGTATGCCTGCTGGAAGACGGCCGGGTTGCCGACCGCCTCGATGCACACGTCGGCGCCGTGCTCGGTGATCCGCTTGATGGCCTCGACAGGGTTCTCGTTGCCGGCGTTGACGGTGTGGGTGGCGCCGAAGTCGCTGGCCCACGCGAGCTTTCGGTCGTCGACATCGACGGCGATGATCGTGTGTGCGCCAGCGAGTTTGGCGCCTGCGATGGCGGCGTCTCCGACACCGCCGCAGCCGAACACGGCGACCGAGTCTCCGCGCGTCACGCCACCGGTGTTGATCGCCGCGCCGATGCCGGCCATGACACCGCAGCCGAGCAGGCCGGCAACGTCTGGGGAGGCGTTGGGGTTCACCTTGGTGCACTGTCCGGCAGCGACGAGCGTCTTGTCGGCGAAGGCGCCGATGCCGAGTGCTGGCGAAAGAACCGTGCCGTCGGCCAGCGTCATCTTCTGAGTGGCGTTGTGGGTGGCGAAGCAGTACCAGGGGCGACCGCGTCGGCAAGCCCGGCACTGACCGCAGACGGCGCGCCAGTTCAAGATGACGTAGTCGCCTGGTGCGACGTCGGTGACGCCTTCGCCAACAGCCGAGACGACGCCGGCGGCTTCGTGTCCGAGCAGGAACGGGAAGTCGTCGTTGATGCCGCCCTCGCGATAGTGCAGATCGGTGTGGCAAACGCCGCATGCCTGCACGTCGACGAGAGCCTCGCCTGGCCCGGGATCGGGCACGAGCACCGTCTCGACCGTCACCGGGGCACCCTTGCCCATCGACACGACACCGCGAACTTCGTGCACTGCACACCTGCCTTCTCGTGGGCCTTGCTGGGGCCGCGTTCGGGATCGCGGACGGGCCGCGGACCGGACCTGCCGCGACCTCGACGCTAGACGCTGATTGATTGGTCAGGCAAGGGCAGCCCTCGACGGGGTTGGTGCGGCCCGCTACGGTCCCGACCATGAGCGCAATGACCGGCCCCCCTGACGGCTCCCTTGATGGCTGGGGAACCCCAGACATGGTGTCGCCCCTGAAGAAGGTCTTCGTCCGGACGCCGACGATCGTCGGCGAGTTCGTGGCGGACGGGCACTGGCGCGAGCCCGACCGGGATCTCTTGACACAGCAGCATGCCGAGTTCGTTGACCTGTTACGTGGGTTCGGCGCCGAGGTGCTGCTCGGTGACCCGATTGACGGGTACGTCGATGCCGTCTACACACATGACCCAGCAGTCATGACGCCGCACGGCTCGATCCTGCTGCAGATGCGCAAGCCGGTGCGCTCGCCTGAACCTGCCGCCATGCGCGCCGATTTTGAGCGCCTCGGCGTCCCCATCCTGGGATCTCTCACTGGGGACGCGTTCAGCGATGGTGGCGACAAGGTGTGGCTCGATGAACGCACGCTGGTCGTGGGACGTGGGTATCGCACGAACGCTGCAGCGATCGACCAGTTCCGCGCACTGCTCGAGCCGCACGGCGTCAGCGTGATCAGCGTCGACCTGCCCCACTACCTCGGACCGGACGCCGTGCTGCACTTGATGAGTGTGATCTCACCGATCGCGCCCGATCTGGCTGCCGTCTACGAGCCGCTGGCCCCAGTGGCTCTACTTGAGCTGCTCGACGAGCGCGGGATCGGCCGCATCACCGTCGACGAAGACGAGATGCTCACCCAGGGCGCCAACATCTTGGCGGTGGCTCCTGGCGAAGTCGTGCTTGCCGCCGGCAACGACAAGGTGCGCGCCAAGCTCGACGCTGCCGGCGTCAAGGTGCATGAGTTCGCCGGCACCGAGGTCGCTGTCAAGGGCGATGGCGGGCCGACGTGTCTGACGCAGCCGCTTTGGCGCGCATGACACAGCCGTCGCAGCTGACCGCCGATGAGCGGTCGGTCTTGGAGGCCGTCGATGCGCTTGGTCCGGCGCGGTGGACGCAGCTCTTGGCCGACCTGATCTCGATCCCATCGATCACTGGCACTGCGGCCGAAGCAGACGCGCAGCGGTGGGTGGCCGCGCACCTTGAGGCGCTTGGCTGCCAGGTCGACCACTGGCAGGTCGACCTGCCAGTGCTGACGTCGGACCCTGACTTTCCAGGCATGGAGGCGCCCCGCGACGAGGCGTGGGGGACGGTCGGAGTCCTGGGCGGCGACGGCGTCCCGGTGCTGGCCTTTCAGGGACACATCGATGTGGTCCCGCCCGGTGACCTGGTGCAGTGGCAGGGCGACCCGTTCGAGCCTCGGGTCGTGGGCGACGTCATGTTCGGACGCGGTGCGTGCGACATGAAGGCCGGTGTCGTGGCGAACCTGATCGCTATCGAGGCGCTCGTGGGGTCGGGCGTCCAGTTGCCGGGGCCGATCGCCGTGCACTCAGTGGGCGGCGAAGAAGACGGCGGGCTCGGCGCGTTCGCCACGCTGAAGCGCGGGCACACCGCCAATGCGTGCGTCATCACCGAGCCGACGAGCGAAACGGTGATCGTGGCCACGGGGGGTGCGCTCACCTTCACTCTCACTGTCCAAGGGGCCGCCACGCACGGCAGCACCCGGTACGAGGGAGTGTCGGCGCTCGACGTCTTCTTGCCCGTGTATCAGGCGCTGCAAGATCTTGAGCGTGAGCGCAATGCCGAGGTGTCGGCGCTCATGCACGACTACCCGATCGCGTACCCGCTGATGGTCGGCCGCGTCGATGCCGGCGATTGGTCGAGCACGGTGCCCGACCGGCTGGTCGCCGAAGGGCGGTACGGCGTCCAGATCGGCGAAGACGTGGCCGTGGCGCGGGCGGCGCTCGAGGAGCGGGTGGCCGAGGCGTCCGCTGCCGATCCGTGGCTGCGCGACCACCCGGTGCGGGTTGCGTGGAGTGGCGGCCAGTTCGCGAGCGGACGCTACCTCGGGTGGCCAGCTGACGGGGCCGACGGCACCGGTGACGACGGCGATCACTGGCTGCTGCCCGCGCTGCAAGGGGCGGTGGCTGACGTCACCGGCGGCGTCCCGCGTCCACGCGGCGCCCCCTACGGCAGCGACCTGCGCCTCTACAACGGTGCTGGCATCCCCAGCCTGCACTACGGCCCGGGAGAAGTGCGCCATGCGCACTCACCGATCGAGCAGGTGCGCCTGCCAGAGATCGGCACCACCGCCCGCGCCTTGGTGCTGACCGCCCTCCGCGCCCCCACGTCTCCCAACGTGTGAGTGGGTGGTGGCTATAGCCACCACCCACTA
>JBDTTS010000149.1:0-6004 GCA_039930525.1 Actinomycetes bacterium
CGTCCCCCTCAGACACGGTGAACATCGGCACGTCTGGGTAGAAGCCTCCGTTGACCGTCCACCAGAGACCGGGCTTGCCATCGAGAAAGCCCGGACGCCGATCGACGACGTACTCGAACTCTCGGGTCGCTTCGTCGGGGTCGAAGCCGAGCGGAGCCGGTGATCCATACGTCAGCAGGCTGACGAAGTCGCGCGGCGCAGACTCCTCATCGACGGCGTCAGCCTCGGATCCGAGCAGCAGCGCAGTGTTCCCGCCCAGCTCGACGCGCGCGCCAGTGGTTGGGACCTCGACTTCAAGGTCGGCACGTCCTCCCGCGGTCACGGTGATCGCCTCACCCTCGACAGTGCCCGGCTCGTTGACGTCGTACCCGTCCACGGCGATCACGCGGTAGGGCGCGCCCGACGTCCACACCGACATCGGCCCGTTGTCGGTGTTGACCACTCGCACGCGGACGAGGTCTCCTGGTGCAGCGTCGACCGGCACGTCTCCTTCGAGGCCATTGACGGTGCGTCGCCCGTCGTAGATGTGCACAACGGCCGGGACGTCGACGACGCCGAGCTCGGGATCGGCGACGGCAGGCGGATCAACGATCACAGCGCCGAAGAGCCCGCCGATCACCTGCTCGTGCGAGAGCTGGTGCGAGTGGTACCAGTAGGTACCCACCTGGTTGGCGACGAATCGGTAGGTGAACGTCTCGCCCTCCATGACGGCGTTCTGGGTGACGCCGGCAACGCCATCCATGGCGTTCGGAACATCGACCCCGTGCCAGTGCAGAGTGACGCCACCTGGCACCGACTCATTGGTCAGCGCTACCTGGATGAGGTCGCCCTCATCGGCGCGGACGAGCGGTCCTGGGGACTCTCCGTTCAACGTGAACCCGTCGACACTTCGACCGGACGCAAGCGTGAACGACTCTTGCCGGGCAGTCAGTTCGTATTCCACGTCGGCTGGTCGGTCGTCGGCGACGGCGAGAGTGTCGATGCTGATGTCGTTGTTCGCGTCGTGGCCCATCTCGCCGGTTGACATCGATCCGGGGCCGCCGCCGAAGTCGGCATAGCCCATCTCCATCACCGAGTACTGGTCGGGAAGCCGGCTGTCCCACCAGAACCATGCGAGCGGAGCCAGGATCGCGAAGGTCGCCAAGCAAGCGACGATGAACCTCCACCGGCGCTTCACGTCGATCGCCGCAGCCGTTGTGTCAGGCGGCGGCCGCAGTCTCGGCCGAGTGACTCCCGGGGGTTACCTCGGCTGGTACCCGCCGCGCCGCCATGAGCGCGACAGTGAAGAGCGCGAGTGCATTGATGCCGTGCAGCATGCCGAAGTAGGCGCTCTCGTGACCGAACAGCCCCAGGGTCACCTGCAGGATGACGAGCCCCAGCGTGGTCAGTGCCCAGGCCACGCCGCCGGGAATCTTGGCGAAGAACGACACGATCAAGAACACCAGCGCGATCAACGGGATCAGCATCATCCCGTTGATGCCGTGGACCATGAATCCGACGACGCCGGTGAACTCGAGATCGCTCTCCATGGCGGCCTTGTCGAGGACACCGCCGTCCTTGTCGACCCAGATACCTAGGCCCGCAAACGCGAAAGCGATCATCGACGCCTGCACGACGACCTCGACGGCAATGATGTAAGCCAAGACCCGGTACGCAGACTTCATGTGGGCACCCCTTTTTGTGCGGCCGCGGGTACGGCTGCGCCCCCCAAGTGACTGGACGCCCATCAACGTAGAGGTGTTCGCCATTTAAGATCAACAGTTTTTCTGGACCTTTCCCGTATGGCCCGTTCGGCGGTGATCGTCCCACTACAGATAGTGGCCGCGGGATTTCCGTCCCTGTCGCTTCTTGCGATCTGAGGCTGCCGGAATCGACGCATAAACATCGACAAAACTAGGGTTATAGCCTAGGTTCATTTCATGAGTGAGCCTCGACGCCGCGTCTCAAGTCTTCCCCCCGAATTGGCTGCGGTCCCGTTCGGAGTGCTCCGGCCACGCGACGCCAGCGATGTCTACGCATACCCGGCTCAGGAGTTTCGACGGCTGGTGGCGCGCGGTGCCCTGCATCAGTTGGCGCACAGCTATTACGCAGTGATCCCGCCGGGCGGGCGTCAGCGACCGTGGCTGCCAAGCCTGGAGACCGCCGCCTTCGGGATCGCCGCTGCCACGTATGGATTAGACGATGTCGCACTGATGGGCATCAGCGCTGCACGCCTTCATGGCTCCATTCCGCGCGCGCTGGCGGTGGCTGTCGTCGCAGTCCCCAAGCGTCGTCCTGGTATCCGGCTGAGTGACCGCGCGGCGACGGTTGTGTTCGTTCATCGAGACACCGAGCGAATAGACGTCGAGCGGGTCAGGACCGAGATGGGATCGGCTCTCGTGACAACGGTCGAGCAGACGATTCTGGATCTCGCTCACCGACCCGGCCTAGGGGAACTCGAGGACGAGGCATGGTCGGCCGTTCGTTCCCTATGGCCCAACGCCGATCGCGAGCTTCTTGCCGAGTTGGCCGAGCGCCAACGGCTTCGCGCCGCGCTTGATCGCGCGCACCGTCGGTTGGCAACCGATGCTTGATCCAGGCGAGTTGGCGAAGGTGGCGGCGTACTTTGGCGTCTCGGACGACCAGGTTCGTCGCGACCACCTGATCTCGCACCTGTTGGCAGCGCTGTCCGAACATGTGAAAGATGACGTGGTCTTCTTCGGGGGTACAGCGTTGGCGCGCACTTACTTGCCGGAGGGGCGACTCTCTGAAGACATCGATCTTCTGGCGAGAGGCGAACGCTCCCGGGTGGCTGCGACCATCGAGTCCTGCTTTGCGCGGGTGGCACCTCGCGTTTTCGGACGGCTCACGTGGGTGACGCCGCTATCGAAGGTGTCCGACGTTCAACACGGGATTATCCGCAGCGGCGATGGGTTGACGGTGCGCGTCCAAGTACTTCGGTTCGCTGACTACCCGAACTGGGAAACACAGAGATCTCAGCTCGTGCAGCGGTACGCCGATGCTCCGATTGCGACGCTGAGCACACTGACCCGCCCATCGGCGGTCGCCGCGAAGGTCGTCGCCTGGATTCACCGGCACTCGCCGCGCGACCTCTACGACCTGTGGGCCTTGGGCAGAATCGGTGCCGTCGACGACGAAGCCGCTCAGGTGTTTGCCCGCTTGGGGCCAGCGGGCGGCGTCCCGCAGCCGTGGATGTTTGATGTGCCGCCGACGGAACGTGCGTGGACGGCCGAGTTGGCGGCTCAGACGCGCTTAGAGGTGACGGCCGCACGAGCTTTGGACGAGGTTCGGGCGCTATGGGAGGCGGCACGGACTCCATGACAAGACCCACCAGGGGGACGTGATGTTCGAGACGCGTGGACGCCGAATCGTCGGTGCCTTGGTGTGGATCGTCGTCATGGGTGTCTTCGGAACACTGCTGATGACTGCGTCAGAAATGATCTTCACCATCGAGAATACGACCGAGAACATGCAGGAGGCGGAGCGCGGGGCCGGGCTGGCGGCCACGACCGGGCTCGCCATGATCGCGCTCGCGATCTTTCCGGCGAAGGCGCTGGGTTCGCGAACGGCTGGGTGGATCGCCGGAGTCGCGGGCGGGCTCACCGTGATCCTGGTACTCGCCGGTGACCTGTTCGCAGTGCTGGGCTGCCTGCTTGGGGCGTTCTTGTTATTCGTCGCGTCCGTATGGCTGTTCGTCGCCGTGTTGCGTCAGCCGTCTATCGCGTGCGAGTAGGCGTCCGCTGATAGGCGTCGGTACGTTGCATCTGAACGCGGGCCATGACCGCACCGACCAACACGACCAGTGCCATGAAGGCGATCGAACGCGTCAGCCCGTCGTAGATCAGCTCACGCAGCCCGTACAAGTGGTCGGCACCGGCGACGAGGTCGCGAACGGACCACCAAGCCAGTACGCCGGCGGTGACCACACTCGTGACGAAGGCGGTCTGCCAGCGCCAGCCCAGGCCCGGTGTGACGACCGCGGACGGTGGCGTCCGCTGGTACCAGCGCAGCAGACTCCACGCGACTAGTCCCAAGCCGACGATCGAGCTGACGTACTGCAGGACGCGGTACGCCGGCAGCGGTCCGACGATGTGCGGCAGCTGCAACCACGGCACCGCCATGACTCCGAACCGACCTTCGTGAGTGAACGCGTCCCAGAGAACGTGCGTGGCAGCGCCGACGCCAGCGGCGAAGATCAGCAGTACCGCCGTACGCAGCGGAGTCGCGAAATGCGGCTGGAGCACGTTGCGCGGCAACCGCGCTCGGACGCCGCGAGGGGCCAGCGCGCACAGCGGTGCGGCGAGCACGGCCCAGTAGACGGCGATCACCACAAGAGTGGCGGGGACGTCTTGCAGGACGAGGCCGGCCCAGGTGTGTCCCTGCTCCCACCAGGGAACCATCGGCGCAAAGTAGGGGATGTCCGGTGACATCGATCCGACGACGAACGCGCTGAGGATCAGCGGGTCGCGCAGCAACGGGAAGCGCCCAGCCGGAAGCACCGCGGCGATGTGGCTGACGGTGAACGGCATTGGTCCAGGGTACGCGGTGACGCCGAGGGGCGGGGCCACCTTCGGGCAGCCGCCTGAGAGGTCTTCGCAGACGTCGCCGAGATGAAGGCTGCGTTCATCTGAACCCGGAATTCGACCCTTGAAATGAACCTAAACTTCATTTCGACGGGGCGACGCCGCTAGTGCTCGAAGACGGCTAGCCTCGGCAACCACAGCGAGGGGGATGCCATGAGTTGGTCAGATTTCGAGGCGATGCGTTCAGGGGAGCCCCCCGAGAGGCCGGTCAGCGGCAGCTCGACCGGTGTGGCGCTCCGCCTCTGTGGCGCAGCTGCGGCGGTTGCGGGGCTGCTGATCGGCTACTTCTTCCGCGAGTTTTTCAACCTGGAGATGTTCGACCTCGGGTGGCAAACGTTCACTCTGTTTGTGTACCAATACCTGCTGGCCGCGCTCTTCGCGCTGGTCGGTGGCGCGTTGCTGCTCGTCGCTGGACGAAGGACGTGGGGCTATGCGCCCGCCGTGCCCCTGCTGGCGTGGGCACTGCTCGAGCTCGGCGAATATGCGCGCTATTCCATCTGGGGTCTCGTCCAGGGCGGCAATGACGTCGACGCCGAAGCGTTCGCCCTGGCTGGCGCCTGGCTCCTGCTGCTGATTGCCGTCTTCGGTGTTCTCGTCTGCGCAGTTGTGTCGAGGTCGTTTGCGCGCCCACCGGCAGCGGCGCTGGTGGTGTGGCTGGGGTCTCTGGCCGCATTGCTGTACTACCGATGGGAGGAGGTGTCGCCCTACCTCGAGCGCGGGCCGGGTTCCGACCTGAGCGGCGTGGCGACTTCGTGGGTGGTGGCTGGTTTGGGAGCGGTGGCGGTGATCTGTGCGCTGGTGTTTGCCGGGCTGCACCCCGAGCGAGCCGTGCGCGTATGGGCTCCAGCGGTGTTCGGTGTTGTGGCGGCTGTCTACTGGCTCGTGGCCGAGGCATGGCGGTACATCGACCAGATGCGAGACAACCTTTCCTTTGCGCTGTACACGGCGGCGATGGTGTTGGCGCTGGTCGCCGCGGTTCTCTACGCGGTGCTTGGACGCCGTCGGCAGCGCGAGCCGGCGAGCTAGCTGTCGGTCGCGGGGCGCCGGCGCGGTGCCGGAACGACGAGCTCAGGAATCGCGCGCAGCATGAACTGATCGAAGTGCGGCACGGTGAACGCGGCGTACCCGTGCTCTGGTGTGTAGAGCAGCCCCATGTTGATGAGTTCTGCACGGGTCGGTGCGATCTGTGACGACGTCCGCCCCATCAGCGCGGCGACGTCGGACGCCTTCTGCGGCTGGGGGCCGAGCCCGGCCATCGCGCGCAGGTAGGCGCGCTGCAGCTCGGTGGCGCGGTCGATGCGGACGCGGAAGAACGACGAGTCGAGCTTCGACTCGTAGATCGGCACGGCGGCCTCGACGTCGGCGAGGGTGATCCGGTCGCCGTCGGCAACGGCCCACACCGCGTGGCCGAGCTCTTGCAG
>JBDTTS010000150.1:0-5985 GCA_039930525.1 Actinomycetes bacterium
TGTCGACGCATGTATCGAACGTATGGAGCAGCTTCCGCAGGGGCCCATCAATCAGCGGTTGCCCAAGGTGCTCAAGGCTCCTGAGGGCTACACCTACGCCTGGACCGAGAACCCGCTCGGGCTCAACGGCTACTTTTTGGTGTCACGAGGTGAGAAAACGCCGTACCGACTCAAGCTTCGCTCGGCATCCTTCAACAACGTGCAAGTCTTGGGTGAGATGCTGCCCGGCCAGCTGGTCGCCGACATGGTGGCGATCTTGGGATCGATGTTCTTCGTCGTAGGCGACGTCGACAAGTAGCCGATTGATCAACCGGTCAGTTTGCAGTGCGAAGCCGAGCGATCTCGGACGCCGTGAGGTCGAGTAGTTGACGGTTCGGTTGCGCCTCGCCCCCCGTTGTCGACTCACGGCGCAGCCCCGGAGACGTCGGCCGTGGCGTCGCGACAGGTGAGGCCGGCAGCTCGGTAGAAAACGCCGCGCGCACCAACGGCAGATGCAGTGACGGGTAGACCGGGTCGAGAGCAGCCGCACGCGGTTGCAGCATCTGACGAATGATCGCGCGCTGTTCGGCGTCATCACTGGCGATCCGGGCAGTCTCTTGAGTGAGTTGCATGGCTTCTTCGCGCATGGTGCGGATTTCGAGCAGCAACTCAAAATGCTGTGTCTTGAGCTCAGCCAGCTCTTGGTGGGTCTGCGCCACCTCGCGGCGTTGCTGCACCGATTCGCTCCAGTACCTCTGCGCCTGGCTCGACGCCGCACGGCTCGATATCCAGACCGCCACTGCCGCCAGTACCACGATGCCGGTGACGCCGGCACGAAGCGCCCATGCTTCGTCAACCAGCCACACAGCGGCGACCGCCGCGACCGCAATGATCAAGGCGACGAGCATGAGGGGGGTATCTGAGCTGGGCGGCGCTGGCTGTGCGTGGCGTCCTCGTGACATGCCAACAGGGTACGCCGAACTGGTGATGAGAACCGGTGATTGACGGTCTGAGGTCGTGCCCGACTCAGGCGATCGCCGAGGCGGGAGGGCCAGAGTCGTCCTCGTCGTCCTTGATCCGGCAGATCCGCTCGAGCCACAGTGCAGCCAGTGCGAGGGCCACCCCGGCCAGGGCGGCTGCCACGGCGATCACGACCATGCGCCGCCGGTAGTCGTTGGCCAGGTCGATCAGCAGGAAACCTGCATATCCCAGGTAGACCCCGGAAACGGCAGCGCCGGCCCGCGAGCCGGCCATTGCCAGGATCGCGGTGCGAGCTGCTGTGAACGGGTCAAGCGGCCGATGCCCCTCTTGGCGCTGGATGCGCGGCCGCAGCGTCCAGGCTGCGACGGTGAAGCCGACGGCGAGCACGAGCAACATCAGCGGGGCCGCCCACGGAACGGCGGGCGGCGACCCTGTCCACAAGTCCCAGAAGCGCGCGCCCAGGAAGCCGATGGCAAAGCCCACCACTGCCGTAGCCAGCAGCAGACGCCAGGACGTGGGACGCATCAGCCGGGCACTTGATCATCGAGTAGCCGGACGCCAGTTCGACCGACCGCGGTCGCCCACTCGGCGACCGAACGCCCACCCACCACGAAGGTGGGATCAACCTCTGCCCACGGAACCATGACAAAGGCACGCTCGACCGCTCGGGGGTGCGGCACCGTGAGCTCAGGCACGCTGACAACCATCTGTCCGTAGGCCAAGACATCGACGTCGAGCGTGCGCGGCCCCCATCGCTCGCCACGTTCACGACCGGCGGCCGCCTCGCAGCGATGTGCCAGCTTCAACAACTGAGCCGGTGTCAGAGTGGTGTCGAACACGACAACAGCATTCACGAAGTCATCCTGATCGGGCCCGCCAACTGGAGCGGTCTCGTAGTACGACGACACACGCAGCCCAGCAACCCCGGGCTCGCCGTTGATGGTGTCGACCGCGCCACGCAATCTCGCGAGGCGGTCCCCGAGGTTGGCTCCAAGGCCGAGAGCGGCCCGAGCAGGCAGACTCATCACTCTCGCTCCACAGTGACAGCCACGTCGGCCACCGGAACACCCACGGGCGCCCTTGGCTTGTGGACCGTGACCCGCACGCTCGTCACCCGAGTGTGTGCCAGCACCTTTTCGGCGATCCGAACCGCAACGGTCTCGATCAAGTCGCACGGTTCGCCTTCGATGATGTCGACAACTTCATTGGCCAGGACTGAGTAGTCAACAGCGAACTCAAGGTCGTCGCTGGCAGCCGCCGATGAGACGTCGGTACACACCCGAAGATCGACGACGAACGGTTGGCCGTTCGCGCGTTCCTCCGGCAATACGCCGTGGTGGCCATAGCCCTCGATACCACGCACCGAGATGAAGTCAGGGCCCATCACACGTCGTCTCCTTCGGTAGCTCCCATGACTGGCGAGGCGTGATGCAGCCACATGCGCCAGGCTCCGGCAACGCGGACGAACCCATTCGTCGTCACCGCGTGGCTGGAGACGAACGGGTCAGTCCCGGTCCCAGGACGCAGAATTATCTCTGTGCAGGTCACCGTCGCCATCTCACCCTGCACCAGCGTTTCCACGTCGGTGATGATGAACTGCAGGGCGTGGGCGTTGGCCATCACCAAGGCCCACGACCGCAGCACGGCGTCAACGCCCCTCACAAACTCACCACCCGGATGGACACATTTGGCGAGAGCGCCGTCGGGGGCGCCGATCCACAGTGCCTGCATGCGATCGAGATCGCCGGCCTCGAATGCCGCGTACAGCTCTTCGTTCGCTTCCAGAACGCCTGTCTTGTCGCTGCTCACGCACGCCCTGCCTTCCACGCCTCGGCCACACGAACCGCATCGACGTTCCCACGCGCATCGTGCACTCGCACGCACCACGCACCAGATGCCGCCGCCAGCGCCGTGATCGCAACGGTCGCATCGTCGCGTAGGTCAAGCGCCCGCATCTCACCCCCGGTGGCCAGGAGCTCACCGAGAAAGCGCTTGCGAGAAGCCCCCACAAGCACCGGCTGCCCAAGATCTGACAGCACATCAAGAGATTTGAGAAGCCCCCAGTTATGGTCTGAGTCCTTGGCGAAGCCCAACCCTGGGTCGAGAACAACGCGGTCTGCTGCAACACCGGCATCAACCGCTGCGGCGAGGCGCGCCTTCAGCTCGCCTGCCACCTCGTGCACAACACCGGTTGGGTAACTCGCTCTGCTCTGCATGTCCCGGCTGTGGCCACGCCAATGCATGAGTACGGCCGGCACAGCGAGTTCGGCAATCAGCGGCAGCATCGCAATATCGGCGAGGCCGCCCGAGACATCGTTCACGACAACGGCACCCGCCGTCACCGCCTCTCTGGCGACCTCAGCCCGCATCGTGTCGATGGACACATACACATCAGCTGCCACCAACGAATAGATGACCGGAAGCACCCGGTCGAGCTCCTCGGTCACCGGAATCCGTTCTGCACCTGGCCTCGTCGACTCGCCACCGACATCGATCAGATCAGCACCCAGCTGGACCTGCTGCAGTGCCCGCCCCACCGCGGCGTCGGAGTCGAGGAACCTGCCACCGTCCGAAAACGAGTCGGGTGTGACATTCAAGACGGCCATGACCAGGGTTCTCTGCCGCGACGCCAACACCGGCGGAAGACCGGTTGGACAGTGACGAGGGGGCACGGAGTGAGCCTAGAGGACGCCGGCGCCGTGACTTCGACGTCAGCGAGCGTCGAGGATCAGCGCCATGGCCTCTGCCCGCGTCGCTGTGTCGCGCAATTGTCCCCGCACGGCCGAAGTCACGGTACGCGCCCCAGGCTTGCGGACGCCGCGCATCGACATGCACAGGTGCTCGCACTCCAAGACGACGATGACGCCGAGCGGCTCGAGGATCTCAAGCAGCGAGTCAGCGATCTGCGTGGTGAGCCGCTCTTGTACCTGGGGTCGCTTGGCGTACACATCGACGAGCCGCGCCAACTTCGACAGACCAGTGATGTGGCCCTTCTCGCTGGGGATGTAACCAACATGAGCGACACCATGAAACGGGACCAAGTGGTGCTCGCAGAGCGAATAGACCTCGATGTCCTTGACGAGCACCATTTCGTCGTGGCCAAGGTCGAAAGTTGTCGTGAGCACATCCTCGGCCCGAAGGCGCAGACCGGCCAGGGTCTCGGCATACATCCGGGCGACTCGTTCCGGGGTGTCCCGTAGCCCCTCACGATCGGGATTCTCGCCGATCGCGAGCAACAGCTCGCGGATCGCTGCAGCCGCCCGATCGTGGTCAAAAGGTTCGGTGACGGAGTCGGCATCGGAAAGCCCGATGGGGTCGACCACGACGGTCAGCTTTCGGCTTCGGTGGCGCCGCCGACCGACTCGTCGGTCGGCTGTTGGCCAGCGACGCTGCCACCGTTGGAGGTAGCCGAGCCGTGACCGTTCTCGCCGGCGAGCTCACGGCGGCTGCGTACCGGGCCGCGGTCAGAGACCGGGCGATCGACCGATGAAAGCCAGACCTCGCGATAGTCACGCTTACGCAGGTCAGTGAAGATCTCGGCGACCTCCTTCTGGTCGAGAGTCTCGCGATCGAGCAGCTCAACGACGAGGCGGTCAAGCACATCGTGGTTCTCACTCAGGATCTCGTATGCCTCTTGGTGGGCGGTCTCCAGGAACGTGCGCACCTCAGAGTCGATCACCTCAGACATCTGCTCGGAGTAGTCGCGCTGGTGGCCCATGTCGCGCCCGAGGAAGACCTCGCCCTCACCCTGCCCAAGCCGGACGGCGCCCACCTTGTCGCTCATGCCGTACTGCATGACCATGGCGCGTGCCAGCTGAGTCGCCTTCTCGATGTCGTTCGAGGCACCGGTGGTCGGGTCGTGAAAGACCATCTCTTCAGCGGCGCGGCCTCCGAGCATGAAGGCCAGCTGGTCGAGCATCTCGTTGCGAGTCGTCGAGTACTTGTCTTCGGTCGGCAGCACCATGGTGTAGCCGAGCGCGCGCCCGCGCGGCAAAATCGTGACCTTGTGCACGGGGTCGGTGTTGTTCAGCGCAGCAGCAACGAGGGCGTGACCACCCTCGTGGTACGCGGTGATCTTTTTCTCCTTATCGTTCATCAGCCTGGTGCGCTTCTGTGGCCCAGCCACCACGCGATCGATCGCCTCGTCGAGGGCATCGTCATCGACGAGCACTTTGCCCTCGCGAGCAGTAAGCAACGCCGCCTCGTTCAGCACGTTCGCGAGGTCGGCCCCGGTGAATCCGGGAGTGCGCCGCGCCACGGCTACCAAATCGACGTCCTCGGCGAGCGGCTTGCCCTTCGAATGGACCTCGAGGATCTCTTGACGTCCCGCGAGGTCAGGACGTTCGACCGCGATCTGCCGGTCGAACCTACCTGGACGCAGCAGGGCAGGATCAAGAATGTCCGGCCTGTTGGTGGCGGCGATCAAGATGACGCCGCCTTGGACATCGAAACCATCCATCTCGACCAGCAGCTGGTTAAGGGTCTGCTCCCGCTCGTCGTGCCCGCCGCCGAGTCCGGCGCCCCGGTGGCGTCCGACCGCGTCGATCTCGTCGACAAAGACGATCGCTGGGGCGTTGGCCTTGGCTTGCTCGAAGAGGTCGCGCACGCGGGACGCGCCAACGCCGACGAACATCTCGACAAAATCTGACCCTGAGATCGAGTAGAACGGCACACCAGCCTCACCGGCGACTGCACGCGCCAGCAGAGTCTTACCGGTTCCGGGTGGGCCGTACAGCAGGACGCCCTTCGGGATCTTGGCGCCGACCGCCTGAAATTTCGCTGGATCTTGCAAGAACTCTTTGATCTCTTCGAGCTCTTCGACCGCCTCAGCAGCGCCGGCGACGTCGCTGAACGTGGTTTTGGGCATGTCCTTGGTGACGACCTTGGCTTTCGACTTGCCGAAGTTCATGACACGCGATCCGCCACCTTGCATCTGCGTCATGAAGAAGAAGAGCAGTCCGAGGATCAAGATGATCGGCCCGAAGGTGAACAACAGAGTGACCAGCCAGCCCTGGGTCGGTACCT
>JBDTTS010000151.1:0-5948 GCA_039930525.1 Actinomycetes bacterium
ATCCGTCCATGATTTATCGGCTTTAGCCGCTACCGTCCGGTGACGCCGGTGACGCCGGTGACGCCGGTGACGCGGGTGCACGGTGGTGCGGGTGCGCGGAGCCGCAGCAGCGTCCCCAAGATCCTGGACGCATCTGTACGCCCGAGGTACAGATGCGACCACAACTGCCCCCCGTCAGCGCTGCGCGGTCACCAGCCATGTCGCGCGGCCGGTAGCCACCTGCGTCACACGGGTCCTCGACAACGTGCCGCCGGTGTACATCGCCACCGGACGCGTCTTGGTGCGGTAGCCGCCGTACCCGAGCTGCCCCGCGAAGGAGGCGCCCCAGCAGTACACGTATCCCGTGCCGCTCAGCCCGCACGCTGCGCGCCCGCCCACCGACACGTTGGACAGCGCCACACCGCTCAGCACGCCGGACGCGTCCACCGCGCGTGGTACCACGTTGCGCGACGACGTCGTCCCGTCACCGATCTGACCGGAGCCACCGTCGCCCCAGCAGTAGGCGCGTCCCGCGCTGCTGACCGCGCACGTTGTGGCGTCGCCTGCCGAGATGTCGGCGAGCGTCTTGCCGGCCAGCGCCCCGGACACGTCGACGGCCACGGGCGACGCGCGGTTCTTGGTGAGGCCGTTGCCCAGCTCGCCGTAGAAGTTGTTCCCCCAGCAGTAGACGCGCCCAGCGGTGTCGAGCGCGCAGACGTGGGCGTACCCGGCGTCGATGGCCACGAGAGTCTTGCCGCTGAGCACCCCTGAGGTGTCGACCCGGACCGGCTTGGCCGACTGCGCGGTCATGGCCCCGTTGCCGAGCTGTCCCTGGCCGCCGCCGCCCCAGCAGTACGCCTTGCCGGCCGAGGCGATCGCGCAGCTGAACACGTCGCCAGCGGTGATGTCGACGAGCGTCTTGCCCTTCAAGACGCCGGACGCATCAACAGCGCGCGGTGCGGTGCGCGACCTGACGCCGCCGTCACCGATCTGACCCGCGTTACCGTTGCCCCAGCAGTACGCCTTGCCCACGTCGCTCACCCCGCACGTGTGGTATTCGCCGGCTGTGATGTCGGTCAGCCGGACACCACTTAGCGCGCCAGTCGTGACCACCGGTTGCGGGCGGTAGTTCGTGCTGCGCGAACCGATTCCGAGCTGCCCCTGCGCGCCATAACCCCAGCAGTACGCCGCCCCCGCGCCGGTGAGCGCGCAAGTGTGAATGGCGTCGTCGGTGACCTGCTGGATCACCTTGCCGTCGAGCGAGGTGGGCGCGGACGCCAGCGTGACCGGTGCGGTCGAGGAGATGCCCGCCGCCGAGCTCTCGTCGACGCCCCAGCAATACAGCGACCCGCTGAGCCCCATGGCGCAGGTGCCGTGCGGCGTAGCGGCCACGGTCTCTGGCAGGTCGCTGCCGAACCCGGTGGCGTCCACCTGGAGAGGCGTGAGTGCGTTGGTACGTGAGCCGTTGCCGAGCTGGCCATCGCCGCCTGCTCCCCAGCAGTGCACGTACCGGTTGGCATTGACGAGGCAGGTGTGGGTGTCGCTCGCGCTGATGCTGCGCACGGCGGAGGTGTTGCCGCCGGCAACGCCGACCGGCGTCGCGTGGTCGTCGGTGGTGCCGGTGCCGAGGCGGCCCTGTGCGCCGTCGCCCCAGCAGTACGGGCGGCCGATCGTGGTGAGCGCGCAGGTGTGCGCAAGCGCTGCCGAGACGGTGGCGATCGGCAGGTTTACCCCGGTGCCGCTGACCTTCACGGCGACCGTCGACTTCGTTGTTGCGCCGCTGCCGAGCTGTCCCACGCTGCCGGCGCCCCAGCAGTACGCGGCTCCGGTGCTGGCGACGGCGCAAGTGTGGTTCGTCCCCGCGTCGATCGCGACGAGCGTCTTACCCGCTAGGACGCCGGACGTGTCGACGGCAACCGGCCGCGCGGCGTCCGACGACCCACCGTTGCCGAGCTGGCCGGCGCTGCCGCGTCCCCAGCAGTACGCCTTGCCGTTGGTCGCGAGCGCGCACGTGTGTTGGCCGCCGGCGCTGATCTCGGTGAGCGTCTTGCCGCTGAGGACGCCCGACGTGTCGACCGCCGCCGGGTCGTAGATCGCCCGGCGCGTGGTGCCGCTGCCGACTTGGCCTCGGCTGCTGACGCCCCAGCAGTAGGCGCGTCCGTTTCCGGCGAGCGCGCAGGTGTGGTCGGTGCCGGTGCTGATCCCGGTGAGGCTCTTCTTGCGCAGGACGCCGTCGGCGGTGACGGCGGCGGCGCTGGTGGTGTCGTACTTGGTGCCGATGCCGAGCCGGCCGCGGTATGAGCTGCCGATGCAGACGGCCTCGCCGTTGGTGTCGATGACGCAGGTGTGCCGGCCAGCGCCGGTCGTCCCGAGCACCGCGACGCTGCGGCCGTGCAGCGCCGACCAGACGTCGCCGGGGGCCGTGGGTTCTTCGGCGTTGTCGCCGGCGAAGACCAACCCGCCGTCGGCGTCCCACGGCGAGGGCAACGCGGCGTTCGACGGCAGCGCGACGAGCACCGTGGTGGAGGTGGCGATGGCGAGGGCGGCTGCCGACAGAGCGGCAGCGCGGATCAGGCGCACGGATGGCCGGCGCACGTGTCTCCCCAGGTCGGTGAATGCGTCACGGGACGCTAGCCCGGAATCCCTTGCGGGACCGGGGGATCTGGTGCTGGCCACCCGGGTGGCGGACCGTCGTCGCGGAGCGTGAGGCGGTGGTGACTCGCTATGTGCTACATCGACGCACATGAAGCCTGACCAGAGGTCTGAGTCAGTGCTCGTCTCCGAGGATCACAGCCAGTACGACGAGCGGCTCGCTGCCCCGTGTGCCACACACGGCGTTGCCGTCACGTCACCAGAGACCTGACGGCGACCGGCAACCGTGGGATGAGCCGGGCAAACGCGTGCACGGAAGTCGGCCGCCAGTGACGGGAAAAGCTTCCGCCGAAGGGTATGGTTCGCTCGGGGCTAGGCGCGGTAGCAAACGGGGAGTGAGAAAAAAATGAACGGAATTCGCCTGCGGAGGCTGGCAGTACTGGTGGCGATGGCCGCCATCGTCCCGGCCCTCTGGGTGGAGGGCCCTGATGCAGCAACTGCCGTAGAGCCAACGCCGGTCCCCATCACTACGATCGCTGCCGTCGGCGACCTCGCTTGTGACAGCGACAACACTTCGTTCAAGAACGGGCTGGGCACCTCGACGAAGTGTCAGCAGATGCAGGTCTCCAACGTGATGGTCGCCGACACCTCGGTGACCGACGTCCTTGGGCTCGGCGACTTCCAGTACTACTGCGACGACGCCGCTGACTTCGAGGTCTCCTACACACCGTCGTGGGGCCGGGTGAACGACCTCATGACACCGGTGGCCGGAAACCACGAGTACACCGGTGGACACGACCCCTACGGCAAAGAGTGCCCAGCCGGTAACTCCACCGCCCAGACCTACTTCAACTACTTCGGTGCGGCTGCGCACCCAGAGACGGTCGGACACTTCTCGTTCGACCTCGGCAACTGGCACCTGGTCGGGCTCAACGCCCAGTGCAGCCGCAAGAACGTCGGGGGATGCGGCGCGACGGCGGCGCAGACCAAGTGGCTCGAGGCCGACCTCGCCGCCTCCACCCAGCCGTGCACCCTCGCCTTCTGGCATCAGCCGCTCTTCACCGGTGCGGGCGGCGGCAAGACGACGGCCTACCAGCCGTGGTGGAACAGCCTCTACGCTGCCGGCGCTGACGTTGTCCTCAACGGTCACCGACACAACTACCAACGATTCGGCTCCCTCAACCCGAGCGGTGCCCGCGACGCCGACAACGGCATCACCCAGTACGTGGCTGGCACCGGTGGTGAGTCGTTGCAGAGCTTCAGCTCGACCGCCTTCCCTCAGCCTGAGTACAAGCTCAAGGGATACGGGTACCTCCGGTTAGACCTAGAAGAGAACGGCTGGAGCAGCGACTTCGTCACCTCGACGGGCTCGGCCGTCGACAACTTCAGTGGCACCTGTCACTAGCCGATCAACCGCAGGTAACGTCCATCACTACCGGCGACGATTTCGCCGTGCCTGCATACAGAGGATGACCTCATCGACGCCGGACCTGCGGGGCTCACACGGATACGTCACTACGTACGCCGTCCTTTGGCCTGCACGCCCTACGTATGGGACGCGGCGATGTGGGCCCGCCCCGAGAAGCGTTTGACACTGGCCCGACGCGACACCGCTTTGGTCATCGAGGGTTTTCCCCGCTCCGGCAACACGTTTGCGTCGGCAGCGTTTATGGTGGCCAACGGTCGCGACGTGCCACTGGGCCGTCACCTGCACGGCGCCCCGCACCTGCTGCGGGCCGCCCGCCTTGGCGTTCCGGCGATCGCACTCATTCGTGACCCACGCGACGCCGTGCTCTCGTACGTGATCCGCCGCCCGCATCTGACGGTGATCGATTCCCTCATCGAATACGTCGACTTCTACCGGACCGCATGGCGGGCCAGAGACTCGTTCGTGATCGGCCGCTTCACCCAGGTGACCGAGGACTTCGGGTCGGTGATCGACGAGGTCAACGAGCGATTTGGCACCACGTTCACGAGGTACGAGCCAACCGCTGCGGCATCCCAGAGCGCCATCGAGCTCGTCGAAGAGATGAACCGCGAAGAGAGCGGCGGGGTCATCGTCGAGAGCCAGGTCGGACGCCCATCAGCTGAGCGCACCGAGCACCGCCGACAGCTGGAGGGACTCCTGGAGGAGCCCACCGTCGCGCCACACCTGGCCTCGGCCGAGGAGTGGTTCGCGAGGTATTGTGCTGTGCACGAGGCGCGTTAGCCTGATTGGGCGAGTCGTCCGCACGGACGGGCCGGCTGACCGGGGGAAATGTCCACTATTTCCTAGTCGGATGGCGTAATCCGACGGCTTCTTTCTCAAGAGCGCCCAGTACCACTCCGAACCCTGTCTAGTCATAAGTAACTAGTTAGGAAAAGGTGAGTAGCTCGTGGCTTCCTCCCGTTCCCGCATTGGCATGGTGACCGCAGTCCTCGGACTCGGCTTCGCCACCTTGGCCAGCTCGGTCGGTCCCTCCACCTCGTCAGCTGAACCGGCGTCACCGTTCCGTCCCTTCGCGGGCGCCTCGTACTGGAACGCCCCCGTCCCCGACAACGCACCGGCGCACCCCAACGCCGCTGGAATCCTGAACTACATGCAGACGGCCCCCAGCGCCCAAGGCGGGTGCATCCGCCTCGCCGGAGCCGGCAAGAGCCCGTGGGGCCAGCCCATCTACTGGGCCAAGGACGGCGACCCGAGCTACAGCGTCAAGCAGACGCAGTACGCCATCCCACCCGAGCTGGACACCATGCGCATCCCGCTCGGCGCCAAGCCGGCCTCGACCAGTGACGCTGCCATGACCGTGTACGACATCGAGCGCGGCTACGTCGTGGCCATGTGGCACGCGGTCTACAACGCCTCGACCGACTCGTGGTCAGCCGGTGGCGCGCAGGTGACCTACCTGGACTCCAACGGTCTCGACTCGCGCACCAACGGCAGCGACGACGCACGCAACACCGGCACTATGCGCGGCAATAACGGTGGCGTCACCGCCGTTCGCTTCGACGAGGCATCTGCTGGACAGATTAACCACGTGCTGAAGATCGCTGGGGGCCCGGAGGTCTCCACCCTCGCCGTTTCGCCGCTCACCCGAAGTGATGGCGACTCGACCAACCCCAACGCACCGGCGCAGGGAACCCGGATGCGCATCAAGCCATCGGTCAACCTCGACGCGTTCAACCTGAACCCGCAGGCCAGGGCGATCGCCGACGCGATGCAGAAGTACGGCGTGTACATCGGCGACAGCGGCGGTGTGACGGCGCTCAAGCTCGAGAACACCGTGGTCGAGGGTCGTGGGCAGCTCTGGAGCCTGCCTGCCACATCCCTGTGCCAGCTGCCGTTGAACGAGAAGTTCTGGGACGTGCTGCCGTACGGCTACGACCCGTCGAAGTAG
>JBDTTS010000152.1:0-5934 GCA_039930525.1 Actinomycetes bacterium
TTCGATCGAACGTCTGTACGATTTCTACACCAAGACTCCGACAAAGTCACGACACTCGGCCACAAAATCGAACAGGTGTTTGAAACACGCGTTCGATTCGCGCTAGCGTCAGTGCCGGTGATGGACATGGCGACACCATGCCCGCCACCACCGACAAGACCCGACAAGAACCAACAAGAGCCCCGACGGCAGGAGACGAGCCATGAGCCCCCGCTCACAAAAGCCGGCCCCAGACAGCCCAGGCAGCAGCACGGGCGGCGTCCACGAGATGCCAGACGGCCCGGTCGCCGACGACGGCCTGACCCAGCGCCAACGCCTGGTGCTCGAATACATCCACCGGTCAGTCTCTGAGCGGGGCTATCCCCCGAGCATGCGTGAGATTGGCGATGCCGTCGGTCTGACCAGCCCCAGCAGCGTCAAGCATCAGCTGGCCTCGCTCGAGCGCAAGGGCTTCATCCGGCGCGATCCCAACCGACCGCGAGCGATCGAAGTTCGCCTGCCAGACACCGGCGACGCCACCATCGACGTCACCGACTCCGGCAACTCCAGGCCAGCCGCTACGTACGTGCCGGTCGTCGGACGGATCGCAGCTGGCGGACCGATCCTTGCCGAGCAGGCTGTCGAAGACGTCTTCCCGCTGCCCACGCAGCTCGTCGGCGACGGTCAGCTCTTCATGCTGAAGGTGGTCGGCGACTCGATGATTGACGCCGCTATCTGCGACGGTGACTGGGTGGTCGTCCGGCAGCAGCCCAATGCCGAGAACGGCGACATCGTGGCGGCAATGCTCGACGACGAAGCCACCGTCAAGACGTTCAAGAAGAGCGACGGGCACATCTGGCTGATGCCGCACAACCCTGACTACGAACCGATTCTCGGCGACGATGCCGTGATCGTCGGCAAGGTGACCGCGGTCCTCCGCAGCCTCTAACGACCCGCTGAATCTGCAGAAGGCGCCCAGGGAGGTAAATCCGAGTGGGCGCCTTCTGCAGAGTGGGGCAGGTAGATACGAGCAACTGGTCTAGCGCTTGGTGCTCTCCGGCTTGCGGCACACGTACACCAGGGCGGACGCGGTGGCGGCCGTCTCGGCGGTCAGTGGGGTGCCGGCGAAGTCGACGTACGTGGCCTCGATCTCGAAGCGGGCGGCGCTTAGTGCGGCGTCCAACTCTTGCGGGAACGAGTATCGGACAGCGGTGGCGGTCGGCGCGGCGGCTGGGGTGCCGTCGACGGCGAACTGCCGGTAGGTCTCGTGCGACATCACCTGGGTGACGGCGTCGTAGCACTGGGTGCCCGAGACGATGACCTGGCTGCCGGCTGCGTCGGTGTACGAGTGCCAGATCTCGGCGGTCGGTGCGGTGCGGGCGAGCTCGGAGGCGTGCGGGAAGCGGATCGCGAAGGCGAACGTTGCGCCGGGTGCGAGCTGGCGATAGATCGCCTTCAGCACAGCGGTGCGGTCGTCGTTGGAGACGAACTGCTGCAGAGCGTTGCCGGCCAGCACGGCCAGACCGAACTTGCCGCGCACCTTGAGCTCACGGGCGTCCTGCTCGACCCAGGCCACGGTCTCTTCGGCGTCCTTGGACGCGGCGAACTCGACCATCGCAGAGCTGAGGTCAAGGGCAGTCACTGCGTGGCCGGCCTCAGCGAGGGCCAGGGCTACGCGTCCGGTGCCGGTGGCAACATCGAGGACGGGCCCTTCGGTCTGCTCGGCGAGCTCGACGTAGAACGGCAGGTCGGCGCCGGCGGTGCCGTACTCGAGGTCGTAGCGGGCGGGGTCGCCGTACTCGTCGGCGAAAGGCTCAGCAGCGTAGTTCTCGGCGGGGGTCTCGAGCACATCGCGCTCCAGGGCTTCAGCAGTCGTCGTCATTTAAGGGGGATCCTTACGGGATTGGGAACGTGCCGCGGCCCAGGAGAATGGGCCGAGGGTTCGGTCCCCATTGTCGTCGGTGCCGCAGCCGATTGCCTTGACGGTTCATGGGCGTGAGACGCGTCACGTCTAGGCTCCAGACAAATCCCCCACCGATGTCGGGTCGCGCACAAAGCGGCCCGTCTCGTTGCCATCAGTATCGAAAAACACAAGTTCGTCGCCGTCGAGACCGACCGAGCGGGCCGCACCGAGTATCCCCGACACGTCAACGTTGTCGCAGCCCATGTCGGTCTGTCCCAGACTGTTGGAGAGCCACTCCGGCGTCGCGGACTCCATCGACCAGCGGCCCCCTAGGCGATTGCACCCGTCCGACCCCGACCAGCCGCCGCCAGCGGCGAAGGTGGCATGGGGTCGATCCCGATCGGACCAGCGATTACTTGTCGCAGTGCCGCCCGGCAGCCAGCGACCAGCCACGAGAGACGACGCCGACACTGGCAGCACCCCCGCAGGCAAGGGCGCCGGGCCCGGTCGCGGAACGAACTGATGGCCCGACCCACCGCCGCCATCGGTGTCCCCGGTCAACGTGAGCAGGGGCACGCCGGAAAAGTCGGTCAGTTGGAGGGCTGTCCCGTCGACGCGAAACCTCTGGACTCCGGCAAAGACCTTCCGTGACGCGTCCAGCTGAGCGCCACATCGGCCACCCACAGCATGGATGGACAGCACAGCCAGGCCCGCACTGGTTGCGGACCAACCACCCATGAGCCGGCACCCTGAGCCCGCCGCACGGAGTCGCCCGCTCGGCCGCAGGTGGAGACGCTTATCGGCCAGCAGCTGTGAGCCCTCGGCGTTCCATACGCCGACGAGTCCCTGAGGGTCGGTGGCCGGATCAGAGGCAGCCGGTGGACCGGTCACTGGGGCATCTGACCGCGTCACCACGGCCATCGTGACGGCGCCAAGCGCGACCGCTGCCAGCAGGACGGCAACCACTGGCCATTGGCGCATACCGCTAAGACTCCGGTGGCCTAGGCATGGTTCCCTGCCTCGCAACAACAGCGTCCACCCCGCCGGGCACGCCACCCTTGCCACCGGAGCGCACCAGGAAACGACTGGACGCGGCTCCCATCAGCAACGGGTCTGCCGACTCCACCGCCACAACGGCGTCCAACGCCTGGCCCTGCGGGGTGGACGTCACGCGGATCGCCTCCACCTCGATGCTGGCGCCCCACTCGTCGGCCTCGAGGGCCTCGAGCACACCGGCGACAGACTCGGCCAGCGGCGGGGGGACTTCAGCGAGTGCGTACGCCAGAGTCTTGTCGACCTCAGGCACCTGAGCACCCTCACGCCACATAACCGACGCGCCTAGCCCCTGGGTCTTCAGCCGCGAGCCCACCGCCGATCGCGTACGGCCAAGCTCGTCGGCCAGCCGGGCAAGCGGCGTCCCGGCTGCGAACCCGGCAGCCAGTTCGGCGCCTTCGGCGTCGGTCCACCGTTTGCCCCGCCGGTCGCTGTCATCGTCACTCCTCGACCCAACCTCGCTACCTTCGCCAGCGCCCGACGCACCGCCTACCGTCCGCTCCGCAACCGGCAGCACCGGCGGCGCCACCGCATCGATCTTCGCCAGCGACGCACGTACCAGCGCCCCGTCGGTCGTCGGCCACATCGGCGGCAGCGACGCGCGGATGAAGTCGGCATAGCGAGCGTTGGCCAGGCGCGAGTCGAGGACGGCCACCACGCCGACGTCCTCGGCCGAGCGGATCAGCCGGCCAGAGCCTTGGGCCAGCCGCAGCGACGCCTGGGTCGCCGACACCTGCATGAACCCGCTGCCTCCGTGCGACTCGACGTAGCGCGCCCTTGCGGAGGCGAGCGGGTCGTCCGGACGGGGAAAGGGCAGTCGGTCGATGACCACCAGTTGCAATGCTGAACCGGGAACGTCGACTCCTTGCCACAGCGACAATGTGCCGAACAAGCAGGTCTGCGCGTCGGACGCGAAGACCCGCACCAGTTCAGAGATCGCGTCGTCGCCCTGACACAACACGGGGACATCGAGCCGCTCGCGCATTTCGTCGGCCGCCTGCTGCGCGGCCCGCATCGAGGAGAACAACCCGAGCGTGCGGCCGCCCGCGGCCTTGATCAGCTCGGCCAGCTCGGTAAGCGTCGCCTCGGCGAGGCCGTCGCGTCCGGGGGCCGGCAGCTGGGCGGCCATGTACAGGATCGCCTGCTTGCCGTACTCGAAGGGCGATCCAACATCGAGACCCCGCCACGGCGGCGCGTCCTCGCCGGTGAGCCCAACACCCCGAGCCACCGGTTCAAAACCACCGCCCAGCTCAAGGGTGGCCGAGGTCAGCACGACCTTGCGCTCATCGAAGAGCCCAGCGCGCAGCAATCCGCCAACGAACAGCGGAGCGCGATAGAGCGTTGGCGGACGCCGCTCTGACTTGGTCAACCACACGACATCGCGCTCGCCAGCCACCACCAGGCGTCCGGCGATCTCGTGTACCTCTTCGACCGCGGCCCTGGCGCGCACGCGGGAGGCGAGGTCGTCGTCGCCGCTCTTGGCGGTGCCGATGGCGGTAAGGGCGTCGTGGCTGGCATCGCGGACCACAACGAGGGCGTCAAAGAGCCGCCCGGACACCTCGGTCATCCGGCCATCGGGCGACTCACCGAGCACGCCGTCGAGCACCGCGGCTGCGTCCATCAGCCGCTCAGTGGCGCCGTCACCGGCGAAGGCGCGCCCGCGCCGCGCGGCCCGCTCGACCATGGAGGCCGTGAACTCGTCGGTGACGGCACCGGTTGCACGATCAGCGAGCTCGTGACCTTCGTCGACGACGATCACGTCGGACTCGGGCAGCAGCCTGGCGTCAGACAGGGCATCGATGGCGAGCATCGCGTGGTTGGTGACGACGACGTCGGCTTCACGGGCGCGCTCGCGAGCAATCTCGGCCCAGCAGTCGTCGGCGAACGGGCAGCGCTGCGCGCCCAGACATTCGTGCGGCGTCACCGACAGGCTGCGCCACGCCCGGTCGTCGGGTGCTGGGATGACCTCGTCACGGTCGCCAGTCTCGGTGACCTCAGCCCACTTCCGAATCCGCACGACATCACGCCCAGCTTTCGAGGTGGGCGTCGGCGCGAACAACACCTCATCCTCGTCCGGCTCTTGCTCACCGGTGTTGAGCCGGTGTAGGCAGAGGTAGTTGCTGCGGCCTTTGAGCATCGCGAAGGTGGGGCGGCGACCGAGCTGTGGCTCGAGGGCGTCGACCAGGCGCGGCAGGTCGCGGTCGACCAGCTGCCGCTGCAACGCGATGGTGGCCGTCGCAATGATGGCGCTGTCGTGGTGGGCCAGCACCGGCACCAGGTAGGCCAACGACTTTCCCGTTCCGGTTCCTGCCTGGACCAGCAGATGCTCGCCCGTCTCAAGCGTGTCGGCCACGGCGGCCGCCATCTGCTGCTGCCCCTCGCGCGGCGTCCCGCCGATCGCGGCAACGGCAGCGTCGAGCAGCTCAGCGACGGAGGGAGAGGACACCCGGTCACCCTAGAGCGAGCCGCGGACCCACCGCGGCCGGCGTCCACACCCCCGAGACAACACACGTGCGCCAGCAACTAGCCGGCGCCGAGGTCGGACGCGATGACCGCGAGCGCGTAGCTGCGAGCCCACTGCGCGCCATGACCCGGCGCCCCTAGACGCACCTGCTCGGCGATCCCATTCATGAGCAGCACCCACCGCAGCGCCAAACCGCTCGCGTCCTCACGCTCAGCCGCCGCATCGGACGCGGAGTCGGACGCCGGGAAGGCTCCACTCTCAATCCCGCGCCGCACCCAGTCAGCGAGATCGGCCACCCACGCCTGCTCGAGGGCGGCGATCTGGGCCTGGCCCTCTGCGTCCTCTGGGGGCCGGGCACTGACCTGTGCCCAGAGGTTCCACCGCGCATCAACGGGCGACACGGGAAGGTAGAGGTCGACGAACCGCTCGATCGCCCGCCACGGAGCCCGGAACCGGGCGAGTTCGGCTCGACGCTGCTCAGCCAGCTCGTTCTCGCTCCAGCGCAGCGTCTCGAGCAGCACCCGGTCCTTGCGGC
>JBDTTS010000153.1:0-5915 GCA_039930525.1 Actinomycetes bacterium
AGCCGAGCGACATCACCGCGTCGGGCAGCGGATACGTGCCTGGCGGAACGCTGTGGGTGACCGAGCATGAAGACGGCCATCTTGACCTCAGGGGGCCGGCTGTCATCGTGGCGCGCGGCACCATCGACGAGCACTGGTGGAAGGAACACGCATGACGGCATCAGCGATGGCTCGGGCGACAGCGGTGACTGGCAAAGGCCCGATCGGCGACCTCGGCGGAGCCTGGATGTCGTCCGATGCCGAAGAGCAGCTACTCGAGGACGCCGGTCTGGTCGACTGGCAGCTGTACTTCTTGGCGCGCCACGGTGTCCTCGGTGACGTTGATCCTGATGTCGTGCTGGCTGCCGCGTTCGTGTTCCCCGCCGACCATCTGCGGCGCGAATGGACGGCGGCTCGGGTGGTCATGGAGCCGGACGAGGCGCTCCGGCGCTACCTCGGACTCTGTCACCTGTGGGGCACTGAGAAGTTGACCGGCTTCGGTGATATCGATCGCCTCACGGTGCTTGGTATGAAAGTGATCAACGCCTCGAGCGTTGTTGGGCTGCCACTATTCGCCGGGTGGCGCGCCTTGCCCTTGCCGGAGGATCCCGCACAGCGCTGTGCACAGGTGATGCAGGTGCTACGCGAACACCGTGGCTCGTGTCACGGCGTGGCCTTGGCGGCACTGCAGATGGATCCGTTGATGGCGATCATGACCAATCAGGGCGGTGAAGCCAATGCGCGCGAGTACGGATGGCAGCCGCCATTCCCCACGCCGACGGCGCAGGACGCCGAGCTGAGGGACCGCGTCGAGGTCCTTACCGACGATCTGGTGGCAGTGGCCTATGACGGCCTGACCGCGGCCGAACAGTCCGAGCTGGTCACACTGCTCGAGGCCGCCCACACTTATGCCTTCGGGGGCTGACCGCACAGGCCGGGTGAGGAGGACACCGATGCTCACGTCTGGGCTCACGTCTGGGCTCGCGGTACTCGGGCTGCCGAGGAGCGGAGGGCTGGCGGCAGAATCCACTTGCGCGGCATGAGACGCTTGACGTGATGAATTCTTCCAACCACCCGCATGACAGCGCCGTGAATGGCACGCGCGTCAAAGCAGATGACCCTCCTGACGCCGGAACCCTCGACCTCGAGGACCGCTCAGCGTTGCGCAGGGTGGCCGGGCTCTCGACCGAGCTTCAGGACGTCTCGGAGGTCGAGTACCGGCAAGTGCGTCTTGAGCGCGTGGTGTTAGTCGGTGTGTGGACGTCGGGTTCGGTGACCGATGCCGAGAACTCCCTGCGCGAGCTGGCCGCCTTGGCCGAGACGGCCGGCGCAGACGTTCTTGACGGCGTCATCCAGCGTCGCGACAAGCCTGATGCGGCCACCTATATCGGGTCAGGCAAGGCGCGCGAACTGCGCGACCTGGTCATCGAGCATGGGGCCGACACCGTGATCTGTGATGGCGAACTGACGCCGGGGCAGCTGATTCAGCTCGAGGACGTCGTCAAAGTCAAGGTGGTCGACCGCACGTGGCTCATCCTCGACATCTTCGCGCAGCACGCCAAGAGCAGAGAGGGCAAGGCGCAGGTCGCTCTTGCGCAGATGCAGTACCTCATGCCCCGCCTGCGTGGTTGGGGTGAATCACTCTCTCGACAGGCGGGTGGGCGCGCCGGGGGCGCCACCGGTGGAGTGGGTACCCGCGGCCCTGGTGAGACCAAGATCGAGACGGATCGACGCCGTATTCGCGACAAGGTGGCGCGTCTTCGTCGTGAACTGCGCGCCATGGAGACCTCGCGCGCGACCAAGCGGGGACGCCGCCGGGCCAACCGCGTGCCCGCGGTCGCCCTTGCCGGCTACACCAACGCCGGTAAGTCGAGCTTGATGAACCAACTGACCGGCGCTGGCGTCCTCGTCGATGACTCGCTCTTCGCCACCCTTGACCCCACGGTGCGCAAGGCGCACACCGCTGATGGACGCCTCTACACCTTGGCCGACACCGTTGGGTTCGTTCGGCATTTGCCCCACCAGCTGGTCGAGGCGTTTCGCTCGACGCTCGACGAAGTCATCGATGCCGACCTGGTGCTGCACGTGGTCGATGGATCCGACGCCGATCCCGAGCGGCAACTCACCTCGGTGCGCGAGGTGCTCGCCGAGATCGGCGCCGACAACCTGCCAGAGGTGGTCGTCATCAACAAGGCTGACCTCGCCGACCCGCTGACGGTTGCCCGGTTACGCCGCCAAGAGCCCGGCGCTGTGGTGGTCTCGGCTCACACCGGTGTTGGCATCGACCAGCTGCGCGCGACGATCGACGAGTCGCTTCCGCATCCACCTATCGACGTCGAGGTGCTGGTGCCCTATGACCGGGGCGACCTGGTGTCGCGCATGCACACCGAGGGTGAGGTGCTCGCCGAGGAGCACCGCGACACCGGCACCTTCGTGACGGCCCGCGTTCACCCCGACCTGGCGGCAGCTCTTCGGGCCCTGACTGCCGTCTGAGCCAGCTTTCTTCGAAAGTCTTCCCCCACAGCTCGCCGGTAGGTGATCATGGTGCAGCCGCCCTAGGGGGACACGTGATCCGCACACTGCCATTTCTCATCGAGCTCGCGCTGGTTGTCTTCTGCATCATCGACGTGATCCAGACACCGGAAAGCGACATCCGCAACCTTCCCAAATGGGCGTGGATCATCCTCATTCTCATCGTGCCGCTGATCGGGTCGATTGCCTGGCTTGTCGCCGGACGCCCCGTCCGACCGGGGTCGGACCAATGGCGCCCGGGCGCCGGGTTCCCTGAGCAGCAGCGCCTAGCACCGTCGACCGCAGATATCGATGCCCGGTTGGACGACGATCTCGCCAGGCTCGATCGCGAACATGAAGAGTCGCTGCGTCGTTGGCAGGCTGAGCTCGAACGCCGAGAGTCACAGCTACCGTCGCCGGGCGAAGGGGACGAGACGAATGAGCGGAACCAGACTGACCTCTAGAGCCCGCGCACCGCGTTGAAAGCCTCTTGGTAGCGGGCCTCTTCCACGGCATCGAGAGCCTTGAAGATTTGGCCCTGTGCTAAAAACTCCTCGCTCGGGAAGATCAGCTCATTGCCGGCAAGGTCGGGGTCAGACTTGCGTAGTTCGTCCTGGGCGCCCTGAACCGGGGTGATGAAGTTGACCCAGGCCGCAACCTGGGCGGCGACCTCGGGTCGGTAGTAAAAGTCGATCCACTTCTCGGCGTTGGCTTGGTGAGTGGCTCCCATGGGGATGAGCATGTTGTCTGACCACAGCAGGAACCCTGCCTCGGGGATCACCAGCGTCAACTCTGGATTGTCGAGGCGCAGTTGGTTGATGTCGCCGGAGTACGTCATCGAGGCGGCGAAGTTTCCGTTCGACAGAGATTGTCCATAGTTGGCATCGGCAAAGGACCGGATGTGACCGGAGTCCGCCGCCTCCTGAAGAACGGCGATCGCAGCGTCGAACTGCTCGTCGGTGAAGTCGGACGGATCAGCTCCCTGGTCGAGCATCACCAGTCCGACTGTGTCGCGCATCTCGGTGAACACGGCGACGCGACCCGCTAGGTCGGGCCGCGTCAGCATCTCGGTCATCGAGGTGACCGGCGCGTCGATGGCGTCGTTGTTGTAGGCGATGGCAGTGAATCCGGACTGCCACGGCATCGAATACTGGCGTTCGGGGTCGAACGATGGGGATGCCAAAGACGGCAGCAGATTCGAGCTGTTCGGGATTGCGCTGCTGTCGATCTCGTTGACATACCCCAGGCGGATCAACCGCGCTGCCATCCAGTCGGTCATCACGATCAGATCGCGTTCGACCCCCTGCCCGCTGGACAGCTGCGGGCGGATCTTGGCGAAGAACTCGTCGTTGGCAGTGATGTCCTCTTGGTACGTCACCTCAAGCCCGGAGTCCTTTTCGAACGCAGCAACCGAGGGGTGCAGGTGGGGGCCTCGGCGGTCGGTGTCGATGTAGAGCGCCCAGTTCGACACGGTCAACTGGTTCTCGGACGCCGAAAGGTCGGTCTGAGCGGCTGGCTCGCTATCAGCGCCACATCCGGACAGCAGCGGCAGGGCGGCCGCCGAGGCAGCCCCGGCAGCACCGGCAGTGAGGAGCGAGCGTCGGGAGAGGTTCAGCGGCACATAGCGAGAGGCTTGGGGCATGCCAGATTGAATCATATTCTAGAATATGATTCAATCTGACGATGTCTGACACTCTGATTCCTATGAGTCACGCCACCGAGACGGCGTCGGCTGCCGCCGCCCATGGCGCAGCGCCCACGTCCTCACTTCTGCGTGGCGGTGCTGTGTGGACGAGCCGGGGGAGTGGAACGTCCGCCGAGGCGCTCCTTGTCCGTGACGGGCGGGTGGCCTGGGTGGGGTCGAACGATGTGGCCGCCGGGTTGGTGGACCAGGTGGACGAGGTGATTCACCTCGGCGGACGCCTGGTGACGCCAGGCATCGTCGACGCCCACAACCACATCAGGCTCGGAACCGGCAGTGGTGCCGTTCAGCTGGCGGGCGCTTTGTCGCTGCCTGAGGTGCACTCGCGGATCGCCGGCTGGCTCGACGAGAACCCAGATGCCACCTGGATCCACGGCGAGGGCTTCGACTACGCGGCGCTTCCTGAGGCACGGCACCCGCGTGTTACCGATCTGACGGGTGCCGGCGGGGGGCGTCCGGTGATGCTGCTCGACTACAGCGTGCATGCCGCACTGCTGAACGAGCCGGCGATGAAAGCCTTCGGAATCGGCCCCGGCTCCGGCGATGTGCCATGGGGCACCGTTGAGCGGGACGAGCGGGGGAGCCCCACTGGCTACGTGGCCGACTTCGCGGTTAAGGGCATCGCCAAGGCCGGGCAGAAGGCGCTTGAGTTGGTGTCGCCTGCCTACTCGCTGGACGCGCAGTACCGCCGGGTAGTAGCCGGGCTGCAGATGGCGGCGCGGTTCGGGATCACCACGGTGGTTGAGCCGCAGAACTCCATCGACGACCTGGCCCTGTTTGCCCGGGCCCGAGCGGACGGGGAGGCGCTGCCGAGGATTGTCGCTGCCCTCTTTCACCCGGCGGGGACCTCTGCGTCAACGCTCGACGCCTTCGAAGCTGCACGGGGTCGCTACAACGACGACTGGCTCAGAGTTCTGCCCGTGAAGCTCTATATCGACGATATCGTTGAGCCCCACACTGCCGCGATGCATGAGCCGTACGCCAACCGGCCCGATACGCGGGGCCACACGTACTACGACGCCGAGGAGTTCGCTGAGGTGGTCAGCGAACTCGACGGTAGGGGCTTCCCGTGCTTCGTCCACGCCACCGGCGACCGCGGCATCAGCATGTCGCTGGACGCGTTCGCCGCCGCTCGCACGCGCAATGGTGACACCGACAACCGGCACCAAATCGTTCACGTCGAGTGCACCGACGAAGCAGACCTGGATCGCTTCGCGGCGCTCGGTGTCGTTGCCTGCATGCAACCGCGTCACTGCGCTCCCGAGATCGTCCAACAGTGGCGCGCGAACGTCGGTGAGCAGCGGTGGCGCTATGCGTGGCCGATGCGGAGTCTGGCAGATCGAGGAGCCACGCTGGCCTTCTCGAGCGACTGGAACGTTGCCGAGATGGATCCGCTGGTCGGCCTCTACACGGCCGTCACGCGCGCCAACCTTGATGGACAAAACGCGTGGGTACCTGAAGAACGCATCGATCTCGAGACAGCGCTGCACGCGTACACCTGGGGGAGCGCCTACTCGGTGCAGGCCGAGGCTGACCGAGGTGACTTGAGAGTGGGGAGCGCTGCCGACCTGACGGTGTTTTCTGCCAATCTGTTCGAGGTCGAGCCGCCCGAGCTTCTCGATGCCACCGCCGACCTCACGATGGTCGGCGGGCAGGTCGTGCACCGTACGGTGTGACGGTGACCTCTGATCCCGAGCAGCGACCTGACCAGCGACGCGGCCAC
>JBDTTS010000154.1:0-5910 GCA_039930525.1 Actinomycetes bacterium
CGCCGCCGCTTCATCATGTGGAGCCGCTTCACGGTCGCTGGCGGCAGCAACCTCTGCCACCTTGGCCGCCAACTCAGCAGGATCGGGGAACACCGTGTACAGCGCGCGCAGAAACGAGGCGTCGAGGACCCGGCGCCGATCAGCGGCCATGATCAGCTCGAGCGACTGATTCGAGCTCTCCGGAGGACTGTCCACCCCCCAGAGATGAAGGCGCACGCCGTACTTCTGCACTTCCTCGACTGCGCGCAACAAGTCTTCGTCTCCGGTTAGCAGCACGAAATCAGCGGCTGCCTTGTTGCGAGCCAGCTCGGTCATGTCGGCGTGCAGGTCGGCGTCGACACCCTTCTGCGTTCGGCGCCCACCGTCGCGTTCACGCAGGTTTCCCAGCCGCAGCTTGACGTCGGAAAGGCGCCCGAGCTCACGCTGGTCGGGAAACGGGACCCGGTTGGGCGCCGCGTCGTACCAGTAAAGGCGCAGAAGGGGCAGCCCCGTGTCCTTCACGGCCAGGTCAGCGAGCGCCGTAACGAGCGCGGGACGATCCGCGCGCACCCGTCGCCCGGCTGAACCTTCGGTCAGCAGCACCTTGGCGCTCTCGCCGAGGTATCCGGCGTCGACGAAGACAGCGCATCGGTCCATGACCCAAGAGTGCCAGCCCAGACGGCGACCTGCCCAGGATTCGGCTTGACCGATGGGTGGGCATGACCCCATGCTCGGTGAATGAGCGACACGAGCGAGAGCGACAAATCAGCACCAGCCGAAGACGTCAAGGCCAAGTTCCGTGAGGCCCTGGAGCGCAAGAACAAGCAGAGCCACGACTCGGTCGGCACCGGCGGTCAGGACTCACCCCACGGCACCGAAGACACCCACGCTCATGGGGCGAAGCGGGAGTTTCGCCGCAAGTCAGGCTGACACCTGTTCCCGTTCCTCGACCTGCCGCTCCTCCTCTTGCCGGGGTGCGGTCGCCGCCAAGAACTGAACGGCAGCCACGACAACCAGCAGCGCCACCACGAACCAGAGCACGGTGGACGGCGTCGGCTGACTGACCAAGAAGATCGCACCCCCGAACACGACAGCAGCAGTGAGCTGGATGCCTATCCGATGGGCGGCGACAAAGGCGCCGAACGGGCCGGTGTTCCATCCAGTCCGCTGCCCGCCTTGGGTCATCAAGCCGCCCGAGACCTCGCGGGTCTTGCGCGCCCATGCCGCTGGCCCCGTGACGGCGGCACCAAAGGCCAGCACGATGCCGAGGAAGAAGAACACCCGAACGCCGTTCCGAAGGAACCGCACCACGGTGTCGAACACGACGGCTGCGGTCTCAGTGCTCACCAGGTCGGAGGTGACTGAGTCGAGATAGATCCCACGGCCTACGGCCAAACTCAGTCCGACGAGCAGGGCAGCGCCCGAGATCAGGCCGCCTGTCCACACCAGTGCGCGCCGTCGATTGCGGGACAGCAGCACGGCGCCCAGGAAGCAAAGCGCCGCCACCCATGGCAGCACGTTGGCGAGAGTGTTCAGTCCGCGAACCGCTGTCTGGGCATCCTGGATGTAGCTCACATTGGCAACCGGGAGCGGAACGCTGGCACTGACCGCGGGCAGCTTGTCTGCCAACGTCAGACCCTCATCGCTGAGCCGGGTCTTGACGTCATCGATCACTGGTTGGAGCTCGAGGAAGAGCTCGCCGTTCTCGATCTGCAAGATTTCGGAGGTGTCTTTTCCGGTCACCACCCCGACAACCGAGGCAGATGCCTGCCGGTTGATTTCGCGCCAGAGCACGTCGAATCGATCGCTTTCGAGCGCCTTCACCACCAGCCCCTTGGTGGTGGACTCGACCTGGCTCGAAATCGGACCGGCGGCGAAGGACAGTTCAGGTGGCAGGTTCTCCTGCAGCAGAGTCTCGACGTCGATCTGGGCAAAGATCTCATCGGTGACGGCGTTGGCCACGTCGTCGATCACGGCCGGGCTGTCGGCAAGTGGCGCGACAGTTTCGACATAGCGATCGGTGTTGAGCAGGGTGTTTCGCGTCCACACCGCCACTCCAGCGGTTGGGACGAGGACGAAGCCCAGGCCCATCAAGACCACGACGGCGGTCGATCGAACCCAGGAGAACGACCGGGGCTCAGGAACGACTGGGTCGATGCCGCTGGCCCCGCCGGCTGATCTCAACTGGGCGTTCTCGTCACGGAGCTTCGCGATCTCGGCGCGCGCCGCTTGGAGTTCTTGGTCAGTGCTCTCAGCCATGGGTGGCCTTCCGCCGGGTCATCAGAGTGTCTCGCACAGGCATTCTGGGGGTATCACCCGATCTGGGTGAACTGCCACGCAGGGGATCGTGCATCAAGTCACCCCCCGGCCGGGTCGATTCATGACCGTGAGCATCGTCGCGGGTCCTGTCGCGCCCACCCGGCAGACCCGCCTGCTGGTGCTCGCGATCGCGATTGCGCTGCCGTTGGCCTTCGGCACCTACCAGCGACTGGTTCCCGCTCCAGACCGGCCGACTATCACCTCCTCCGCCGGGGAGCGGCTGGTCATGGCCCCGTTCAGCGCCCCGGACAATCCGAGCTACCAGTTCCGCGACGTTCAGCCCGGCTCGTCCGAACCGGTGGCCTTCGACCCCTGCCGTCCCGTGCACTTCGTGATCCGCGCTGAGGGGGCGCCAAGTGGAGGTCCCGAGCTCATCTCTTCGTCTCTGGCCGACATCTCAGCCGCCACCGGCCTGATGTTCATCGATGACGGGTTCACCAACGAGACGCCCTCCCCTAGCCGCGGCAACTTTCTGCCCGACCAATATGGAGACCGCTGGGCGCCGGTGTTGATCGCGTGGAGCACCCCTCAAGAGTTCTCGCCCCTAGCCGGAGAAGTCATCGGTGTCGCCGGGAATCAGCCGGTAGTCGCCGACGACGGTCAACGGGTCTTGGTCTCGGGCCAGGTCGTCCTGGACGCCGAGCAAATCTCTGAGGTGCTGCGATACGTCAGCGGCCGGGCGGTGGCTGTCGCCACGATCACCCACGAACTGGGACATCTCGTCGGACTGTCGCACGTCGACGACCCGCAACAACTGATGTACCCAAGCGCCCGTCCGTTGGTCAGCAACTTAGGACGCGGCGACCTGAGCGGGCTTGCCGCTCTGGGAGCGGGGCGCTGCTTCGCCGACCTCTGACCCGGAGCGAGTCGTGCTGTCAAACCTAATCCCCACAGACCGTCGTATCCTCGGTGTCGTGCCCGAGGACAGATTTCACCCTCAGTCTCGGAGTGAGTGGCGCACGTGGCTCAGCACGCAGCATGCCCGCGTCAACGGACTGTGGGTCGTCATCTGGCGTAAGGGGTCTGGCCACGAACCGCTCTCCTACGAAGACATCGTGGAAGAGGCGGTCTGCTTCGGCTGGATCGACTCGAAGGTGCGTGGGCTGGACGAGACGCGCACCATGCGCTGGGTGGCACCCCGCAAGCCCGGAAGCGGCTGGTCGAGGTCGAACAAGGAGAGGATCATCAGACTCCAGGAGGCTGACCTCATGGCTACCCCTGGACAAGCTGTGATCGACGCGGCCATCGTCGACGGATCGTGGAACCTGCTCGACAACGTCGAGAATCTCGTCGTTCCCGACGACCTCGGGCTGGCACTGGCTGCCCATCCCCCCGCGGCTGACGAGTGGGAGTCCTTCCCCCCGTCGGCCAAACGAGCGATCCTTTCGTGGATCGTGCACGCGAAACGACCTGACACACGCGCCCAACGCATCGAAGAAACAGCCCGACGTGCCGCGACCGGCGAACGCGCCAACGAATGAAGAGGCCTAGGCAGGCATGACAAACACCACAAGATCGTGATCGGCGCTCCAAGCAAGCTTGAGCTTCCACTTGACGTCACGTGGTCGATCGATGTGCAACTTTCGACGAGGTCCGAACCGATCCTGACCCTGAACCCACGACGCGTTTGCGCCACAGCCAGTGTCGGCAAAGTGCTGCTGTTGCTGGCGATCGCTGACGCCATCAACAGCGAACGGATTCCACCTGACACTCGGGTGGTCCGAGCCGAAGCCCCAGCCGTCGCCGACTCCGGGATGTGGCAACACCTGCGCACTGCGAGTCTTCCGGTGACCGACCTCTGCGCCCTGGTCGGCGCAACCAGCGACAACTGGGCTACCAACGCGTTGATCGAAGCCATCGGCCTCGAGTCCGTCACCGCGATCGGGCGGCGCATTGGCATGACGCAGACTCAGCTACTCGACATTGTCCGAGAAGATCGGAGCCCGACTGACCCGCCGGCGCTGTCGATGGGGTCGGCAGCTGAACTTCGTCAGCTGTGCCAGATGCTGCACACGGGCGAAGCCATCTCTCCGGCCGTTTCCAAGCAGGTGCGCGGGTGGCTGGCCCTGAACACCGACCTCTCGATGGTCGCGGCAAGCTTCGGGCTCGATCCGCTCGCCCACATCGAGCCCGATCGCGGGTTCTTGCTCTGGAACAAGACGGGAACCAACGACGGCGTCCGAGGCGACGTCGGCGTTGTAGGGTATGGATCGGAAACCGTGAGCTATGCGGTTCTCGCCAACTGGAGCACGGTCGATCTTCGCGACTCGCTTCGCGACGAGGTGTTGGCCGCGATGCATGCCATCGGCGATCTGATCAGAAGCGCCCTTGCTGGTAAACCCTAGCCAGGGACGGCCTTGCCCGAACGCGCGGCGCTGAAGGCCGAAACGGCCCGATCGACATCGTCATCGGTGTGGGCGGCTGACAGCTGCACGCGGATGCGCGCCTGCCCGTGCGGAACGACAGGGAACGAGAACGCGACGGCATAGACGCCTGCCTCCCACAGCTGCTGGGCCATCCGACTCGCCTCTACGGCGTCGCCGAACATCACCGGGACGATGGCGTGCTCACCAGGAAGCAAGTCGAATCCAGCGTTGGCCATGCCGGTACGGAACCGTGCGGCATTGCGATCGAGCTGGCCCCGAAGGTCATCGGACTCATGCAAGATCTCCAAGACCGCGAGTGTCGCGCCCACCACCGCAGGCGCTACGGAGTTTGAGAAGAGATACGGCCGAGCTCGCTGTTTGAGAACCGCGACGATCTCTTGCCGCGCGGCGACGTAGCCTCCGCTGGCACCGCCAAGCGCCTTACCGAGAGTGCCAGTCAGGATGTCGATCCGGTCCTCGACGCCGAACCGGGCTGGCGTCCCTCTGCCTCCGTCGCCGACGAAGCCGACGGCATGGGAATCATCGACCATCACCAGCGCGTCGTACTGGTCGGCCAGTGCACAGATCTCATCGAGCGGGGCGTAGTAACCGTCCATGGAGAAGACCCCGTCGGTCACGATCAGCCGATAGCGGGCGTCTGACGCCTCCTTGAGCCGGGCTTCAAGCTCACTCATATCCCGGTTGGCGTAACGGAAGCGTTGGGCTTTGCACAAGCGAACGCCGTCGATGATGCTCGCGTGGTTGAGCGAGTCAGAGATCACGGCGTCGCTGGCGTTGAACAGCGCCTCGAACACGCCGCCGTTGGCATCGAAGCACGAGGGAAACAAGATCGTGTCTTCCTGGCCAAGCCACGAGGACAGCCGTTCCTCCAGCTCGCGGTGAATGTCTTGCGTACCGCAGATGAACCTCACCGATGCCATCCCGAAACCGCGCTCAACCAGCGTCTGCGCGGCAGCCTTCACCACCCGTGGATCATCAGCTAGACCCAGGTAGTTGTTGGCGCAGAGATTGAGAATCTCGCGACCGGACTCGTCGTGGACGTGCGTGCCCTGCGGGCTCGACAAGATTCGTTCCGGTTTGAACACCCCGGTTTCTTGCATCTCCGAGATCCGCGTCGACAGCTCACTTCTCAGATCCTGTAACACGTCATACCTCCGACCAGTCGAGCAACACCTTGCCGCACCTACCGCTGGACGCCGTATCGAACGCCTCCTCAAACTGGTGA
>JBDTTS010000155.1:0-5862 GCA_039930525.1 Actinomycetes bacterium
TCTTCTGGTTCATCGACTCCGCCGGCGCGCGGATCACCGACCAGGTCGACCTCTTTCCCGGACGCCGCGGCGCCGGGCGCATCTTCGCGAACCAGGTGGCGCTGTCGGGGCGGGTGCCGCAGATCTGCTGCCTGTTCGGGCCTTCCGCCGCCGGTGGCGCGTACATCCCGGCATTCTGCGACGCGGTGTTCATGGTCGAGGGCAACGCGTCCATGTACCTGGGGTCGCCGCGGATGGCCGAGGTGGTGATCGGCGAGACCGTGACGCTGGAGGAGATGGGCGGCGCCCGCATGCACGCGACCGTCTCGGGGTGCGGCGACAACCTGGTCGCCGACGACCGCGAGGCGATCGAAGAGGCGAAGGTCTACTTCAGCTACCTGCCGGGGTCGTGGCGCGAGACGCCGCCGGGGTACTCCGGCGCTGCGCCCGCGGCCGAGCTGGACGCGTCGACGGTGCCGGAGTCGGAGTCGACGCCGTTCGACATGCACACCGTCATCGAGGGTCTGATGGACGCCGACTCGTTATTCGAGCTGAAGCCGGAGTTCGCCGCCGAGCTGGTGACCGGGCTGGGACGCGTCGACGGGCGCCCGGTGGGCGTGGTGGCGAACAACTCAGCGGTGCGCGGGGGCGTGCTGTTCAACGACTCGGCCGACAAGGCGGCGCGGTTCATCTGGTTCTGCGACGCGTTCAACCTGCCGCTGCTTTATCTGGCCGATGTGCCCGGGTTCATGATTGGAGCCTCAGTCGAGCGGGCCGGCATCATCCGACACGGCGCAAAGATGATCACGGCGGTGGCCGAGGCCACGGTGCCGCAGATCTCGGTGATCGTGCGCAAGGCATACGGGGCGGGCCTGTACGCGATGGGCGGGCCGGGGTTCAGCCCCGACGCGTGCCTCGCGCTGCCGACCGCGCACATCGCGGTGATGGGACCTGACGCCGCGGTGAACGCGGTCTACGCAAAGAAGATCGCCGCCATCGAGGACGAGGGGGAGCGGGCGGCCTACGTCGCGGCCAAGCGCGCGGAGTACGAGGAGGACGTCGACCTGATGCGGCTGGCGTCCGACCTGGTGATCGACGGCATCGTCGAGCCGGCTGCGTTACGGGGTGAGCTGGTGCGCCGGTTCGCCGCGCTGGACGGCAAGCAGCGACCGCTTCCCGAGAAGCGCCACGGCGTCCCACCGGGCTAGCCGCCCGACGGCCCGCCGAGTGCACAGCCGGGTGTCACCCCAGCTCGCCGAGTGCACGCGCACCTTGCCCGAAGTGCAATGGTCCTTGTGCTCCGAACCTCGCCGAGCTCATGGCCTGCACCGTCGAGCCCTGCTAGCGCGGGTTCGTCGCGATCCAGAGACGCAAATCGTGGTCGCTTCTGTACCTGCGGTGTACAGAAGCGACCACGATTTGGAAGGCAGTTCCTCGTTGCGCCGTCGGATCCCGTGCTCCTGCGCCACCATGGGGCGATACGCACGGCGTCAGCCGGCGCGAGGGTGATCGGGGGATACGGATGACAGCACCTACCTGCGTGGGGATCGACCTCGCATGGGGCACCAAGGCTCGCACCGGTATTGCCGTGCTCGCTGACGACGGGCGGCTCGCGGCGTCCACCAGCGTTGTCAGTGACGCAGAGATCAGTGCGTTCCTGGACGAACAGGCTTCGGGCCGCGTAGTTGCGGCTATTGACGCACCCTTGATCGTGGTCAACGAGACGGGACGCCGCGCCTGCGAGGCCGAGCTCGGACGGGACTTTCAGGCGTATCACGCGGGTGCGCACACTTCGAATTTGGCGAAGCCGTGGTTCAACCCGCAACCGCGCGGGGCGTTGCTCGCGGCGTCGCTCAACTGGAGCCTTAACCCTGCAGTGCGACCGAATGCAGCGACCTCGGTCGCGATCGAGGTTTACCCGCACCCCGCGATGGTCTCGCTCTTCGAGCTGGACCGCGTCATCCCGTACAAGAACAAGCGCGGACGCGACCTGGCGGCACTCAAAGCCGCCTTCGATGAGCTCATGAACCACATGGAGCGGGTGTTGGACGCCACCCTCGATCTGAGGGGCAGCCGGCGCTGGAGTTTGCTGCGCGCGACCGCGGCGGACGCGTCCCGCAAGGTGGATTTGGGCCGGATCGAGGATGAGGTTGACGCCATCTTCTGCGCATACCTTGCCTGGCTGTGGGCCAACGACCGCCAGGCGTTGCGGGTCTACGGCGACTACGCGTCCGGCTACATCGTGACGCCGCCACCACCAGACGTGCCCGCTCGGCGCACGGTGGCGGAGCGCGATAGCCGCGGAGACCAAACAGGGGCTCTTGACGCGCTTGCCGCTCTCTTCCTGGCGGCGAAGCCGGATCTGACCGGACATGAGGCAAGGGCGCTCGCATCTATCGCCCGTAGTCATCTTGGTGTGGTGGACGTCCAGAGTTGAGTCTCCGGGGCCCGAGCGTCACCCAGGGGGACACTCGGCGGGAATTTGTGGCTCCCAGGTGGACACTCGGCGGGAATTGGTGGCTCCCAGGGGGACACTCGGCGGGAATTTGTGGCTCCCAGGTGGACACTCGGCGGGAATTGGGGTGGTTGACTGCGAGGCGTGGCTCTCGACGTGGGACGCGGCTTGGGCGGATTGCAGCGGGTCGCGTTCTTGCTCGAGCGTGAGCTGGCTCCGACGTACCGGGTGAAAGCGTTCCGCGGTGCGGCGGCGACGCTCGCCGACCTGCCCGCCGATGACGTCGCGGCTCGTGCCGCGCGCGGGACACTCACCGATCTGCCGGGTATCGGTCCGAAGACGGCGGCGGTCTTCGGTGAGTGCGCGCGCGGCGGCGTCCCGGAATACCTAGCCAATCTCGAAGCTGGCCCCGCACCCGATCCTGGCGAGGGGGCCGGCCTCTTGGCGTCCCTGCGCGGCGACCTGCACGTGCACTCGGACTGGAGCGACGGCGGCAGCCCCATTCGCGAGATGGCGCAGACGGCAGCCGAGCTCGGTCACGACTATGCGGCGCTCACCGATCACTCGCCGAACCTGAAGGTGGCGAACGGCCTGTCACCCGAACGCCTTCGTCAACAGCTCGACATCGTTGATCAGGTCAACGCCGAGCTGGCACCCTTCCGACTGCTCACCGGAATTGAGGTGGACATCCTGCAGGACGGCTCCCTCGACCAGGAGCCCGAGCTGCTGGCGCGGTTGGACGTGGTCGTTGGCTCGGTGCACAGCAAGCTGCGATCGTCTGCTGAGGTGATGACGCGACGTATGGTCACCGCGATCGCGAACCCGCACTTAGATGTGCTCGGCCATTGCACCGGCCGGATGGTGTCAGGTGGACGCAAGCGACCCGAATCCGAGTTCGAGGCCGACCTCGTGTTTGAGGCCTGTCGCCGTTTCGGAGTTGCAGTCGAGATCAACTGCCGTCCCGAGCGACTCGACCCTCCGCGCCGACTAATCAGCCAGGCACTCGCCCAAGGGTGCCTGTTCGCGATCGACACCGATGCGCATGCTCCAGGGCAGTTGGGCTGGCAGGCGTACGGTTCCGCGCGTGCTGCCGAGTGCGGCGTCCCGGCTGAGCGCGTCCTGAACACCTGGTCAGCCGACGACTTGCTGCGGTGGTGCGCTGGATGACGGCGCGACCAGAACCAGGCGCGTTCGCACACGTAATACTTCTGTAGTCGGATCCGAAGAGCGCTTTGCGTGCGTCTCTCGTAAACCTCGGCAATACTGCCGCAATGACCGCGACGCAGGGCCCAGCGCGACCGAAGGTATGGCCGCGCTTCACCAGTCCGCTTCGTTCGACGGCGGTGACGGCAAGGCTCGGGAGCCTCCTGGGTATATGCATCGTCATCTGTTTCGCCACCGGAATGCTCAGCCACTACCAGTACAGCCCGTGGTCGTGGCTGCCAGAACCCGCAAGCCCGGTCTGGGGTTATCGCCTGAGTCAAGGCCTGCACGTCATCACCGGTATCGCGGCTATCCCGTTGACCTTGGTCAAGCTGTGGTCGGTGTACCCGAACCTGTACCGGTGGCCGCCGCTCAAGTCGCTCAAGCATGCCGCGGAGCGTCTCTCGATTGCGGTATTGGTCAGTGCCGTTCTCGTGCAGCTGGCCACCGGATTCATGAACGTCATGGGTTGGTACCCCTGGCCGTGGGGCTTCGTCTCGGTGCACCGCTTCTTGGCCTACGTGATCATCGGGTCGATCCTGCTGCACATCGGGATCAAACTGCCGGACATCAAGTACGGCCTGCAGGCAAAGGTCGCCGACGCTGACGTCCTGACCGAGACTCCGTGGAGCGACAACCCTGACGCGCACACCAATGCCGGCGATGTTCCACCGCCGGCGACTCCGGCACTCACCCGACGTGGTTTGCTGGTCGGGACCGGTGTGGGGGTCGGCCTTGTCGTCGCGACCACCGTGGGGCAGACGCTGACGCCCCTTGAGCCGATCGGACTGCTGGCGGTCCGCGAGCCCGAAAAGGGCCCGCAGGGGGTGCCGGTCAACAAGACCGCCGCATCGGCTGGCATCACCGAGGCAGACGTGGGTGGCGGGTGGACGTTGACTGTCGACGGACCGAGTCCCTTCACCCTGACGCTGGACGAGGTCGAAGCGATGTCGGAGCACGTCGAACACTGGCCGATCAACTGCGTCGAAGGGTGGAGCGTCGGCGCGCAGTGGCAGGGATTGCGCCTGCTCGACCTGGTGACGCGTGCCGGCGGCACCTCGGACTCGCGCGTTCGAGTGCTGTCCGTGCAGCAGAGTGGCTACAACGAGTCCGACCTGGTCGGGCCGCAAGTGTCGGTGGCCTTGCTAGCCACGCACATCAACACCGAACGGCTCAACCTTGACCACGGTTATCCACTGCGGCTCATCTCGCCGAACCGTGCGGGCGTCCTCAACACCAAATGGCTCAATCGGGTCGAGGTGACGTGAGGTGATGCGACTCAGGCTTCCGCTGGCGGTGGTTGGTATCGCCATCCTGCTGTTTGGCGTCCTGCGACTGATCACCGAGGTGCCGACCGAAGCGCTCGTGGGGTTAGGCGTCTGGTTGATCGCCGCACTCGTGATCCACGACGGCATCGCGTCACCGCTGATCATCGCTGTCGGTGTGGTGCTAGCGAGGTGGGTGCCGCCTCGGGCACGTCGCTATGTGCAGTTCGCTCTGATCGTCAGCGCGTTGATCGCCGTCATCGCCATCCCGCTGGCGTACCGCGAAGACACGCAGCCTCCGGCGGAGTCGATGTTGCTGCAGAACTACCTCGGCAACCTCACGCTTCTGATCGGCATCGTCGCGGCCTTCAGCATCGCGGCTTATGCCATCCGCGTTGCCGAGGACAGTCGAGCCGCGTCCGGCAGCCACGGCGCTGCCACTCAAGGGGGGTAGGACGCCGCCCGTTGCCGATGAACCCGCATGGCTGCGGTGGACGCGTCGAGCCGCGGGTCTGCGGAGTTGCAGCACCGCGCGGCTACCCAGCCGTCGCGCGGCTACCCAGCCGTCGCGCGGCTACCCAGCCGTCGCGCGAGACGCCAATCGTGGTCGCATGTGTACCTGAGGCGTACAAAAGGGTCCACGATTTGCCCAAACCGTCCCACGTTTCGCGGAAACCGCCCAAGGGTGCGCCGAAGCCCCTCGGCGGACCGACGCCGTAGCCGAACGCGCCAACGACGCCAGCCAGAAGCGCCTGTAACAGCGGTGTCCTTGGCAGCAAGGACGGCGTGAACGACGAGGCAGCGAGCAGCACGCCGAACAGGACGCCGGCCCACCCGTAGCGAGGCAAGCGCGCAACGAATCGCCCCCACCGATCCGTGAAATGCATCGACGTGCCGCTGGACTGCTCGGTGGCGGCCTTCACCCTTGATGACCAGATACGGTGCGCACCAGAACATGAT
>JBDTTS010000156.1:0-5810 GCA_039930525.1 Actinomycetes bacterium
GCACGGGCACGGTGGGGTGCGATTCAGGGGTCTCAGTCATGATGCCCATGGTGCGGGATCTGCCTGAGAGCGACCTGAGAGGACGCCGTGGGCACGCTAAGAGTTCATGCGACCCGGGAGCGCCGCATCGATCCGAGCGCCCCCAGTGGGTGAGTCGCTGACGGTGATCGCGCCACCGTGCTGGGCCACGGCCTCGGCAACGATGGCGAGGCCGAGGCCCGAGCCAGGAAGGGCACGTGCACCATCGGCCCGGTAGAAACGTTCGAAGATGTGTGGCCGATCCGCAGGGTCGATTCCGGGTCCGCTGTCAGCCACGCTGAGCACCCCTTCGTGCAGCTGGACGACAACGACGCCATCAGGTGGACTCCACTTCACCGCGTTGTCGAGCAAGTTGGTGACAGCCCGGGAAAGCGCGCTGCTGTCGCCGACCACCCACCAGGGAGACAGCGCGACCTCGAATGAGCACTGTCTTGAGCGGCGACGGGCCCGAGTGACGGCGTCCGCCACGAGGGCAGCGAAGTCGAGGTCTTCCCAGGTGCCGCTGGGTTGGACACCACGCGAGAGCTGAACCAGGTCGTCCACCAGGTGGCTCAACTCTCCGATCTGCTCCCGCACGTCGGCTAGGAGTGCGGCTCGGTCGTCGTCGCCCAACGAGCGGTCCGACGACCCCTCTTGTGCGAGCAGGTCAAGGTTCGTGCGAAGCGACGTCAACGGGGTGCGCAGTTCGTGGCCTGCGTCGGCCACCAGCTGCCGGTCGCGTTCGCGAGCCGCAGCCAGTGACGCGAGCATCACGTTGAAACTCGCGGCGAGGCGTCCGATCTCGTCACCGCCCACTGACTCGATCGGCGTGAGATCGGTGGTCGTGGCGACGCGCTCAGTGGCCGCCGTCAGCGAACGCAGAGGTGCTAAGCCAGCTCGAGCAACTCCGTAGCCCGCGGTCGCGGCACCGACGACGCCAAGAAAGCCGACGATCAAGGACACGAAGCCGATGTAGGCCAACGTTGAGTCGACGCTGTCGGTGGAGGCGGAGAAGACCAACGCACTGCCAGGCCGGGCCGGCACGGCAGCCACCCGATAGGTCACGCCATCCTCGGTCACCCCGCGTACCGACTCAGGAGCTTCGCCGGCAGCCACTGCGAACTCAGGGTCGTCGAGAGGGGGGAGTGCGCCTCCTCTGGCTGCCACTGCTTGCCGGTTTGCGGTGACCAGTCCGATGCGAGCATCGCCCAGGGCATCTGCGGGTAGAACTGCGACGACGTCAGGATCGGCAAGCGCGCGACTTGCCGCCTGAGCACGGGCCAGCAGATCGTCGTCGAGCTGGTGGTACAGCTCGGCGCGGACGGTCAGATAGATGCCGAGGGTCGTGATGGCCACTGCGATGGCCACGGCAACCCCCGCGAGCAAGGCGACGCGGGCGCGTAGCGTGATGCGACGCTCTCCTCCCCCACTCACGCCGGCTCCTCGCGCAATACGTAGCCAACTCCGCGCATGGTGTGGATCAACCTCGGTTCGCCGTCCGACTCGGTCTTGCGACGCAGGTAGCCGATGTAGACCTCCAACGAGTTGGCCGTCGTCGGAAAGTCGTACCCCCAGACCTCATCAAGGATCAGCTCGCGCGAAAGCACCCGGCGTGGCCGCTGGATCAAGACCCACAGCAGCTCGAACTCAGTACGCGTCAAGCTGATCGAACGTTCTCCCCGCTGCACCGTGCGCGTCGAGGGGTCGACAGTGAGGTCAGCAAACGAGAGCGCTTCGTCGACGTCCTCGGCGCTTTCGCTTAATGCCGGGCGGGCCCGGCGGAGCAACGCTCTGATCCGGGCGAGCAGCTCTTCCAGGGCGAAAGGTTTGGGCAGGTAGTCGTCGGCTCCCGCATCGAGCCCGAGTACGCGATCTCCTACCTCGACTCGTGCGGTGAGCATGAGAATCGGTAGCTGGTTGCCGGACGCCCGGAGCTGACGGCACACCTCGAGGCCATCGATCCCCGGCATGTTCACGTCGAGCAGAACCAGGTCGGGCTGCTCGCTAGTTGCGGCGTCACGAGCCTCGACCCCGTCGCTGGCCAGCGTGACCTCGTATCCGTTGAACGTCAGCGAGCGTCGCAGTGACTCTCGGACGGCCTGGTCGTCATCAGCCACAAGGATGCGCACCCGGACAGTGTGCACTCTCGCAGTCGGCACTCGCGGCGAGATAGGCGTACCGTGATGGGATGACCGACCCGCAGGCGCTGCCCATGGAGGTCCCGGTCGATCCTGCGCGAGCTGAAGGAAAACGGCGTTTCGGGCGCCTGCCTGAGCCGGTGAGCACCGAAGACATGGTCGAGTTGGTCCCCGAACCGCCGCCCTTCGAACCGGGCTTCGACCCGGCCGCCGACGCGGTGCGGAGATTCGGCATTCCGCTTTAGGGCTCTTGAGGTCCGCAAGGCCTGCACGGTGGACGCGGTCGCTACCCTGACGTCGGGCGCACCCAGGTCGGGGCGGCACACGTCAGGAGTTGAAAGTGAGCGATCAACGTCAATCGGAATCAGGATTTCCGATAGACCCGGTGTACGGCCCGACGGCGCTTGAGGACTGGGACCCCGACGCGCAGCTGGGCGCGCCCGGAAGCTTCCCGTTCACCCGCGGCGTCTACCCCAGTATGTACACGGGCCGGCCCTGGACGATGCGCCAGTACGCCGGGTTTGGAACGGCAAAAGAGTCCAATGAGCGCTATCACCAGCTGCTTGCAGCCGGGACCACCGGATTGTCGGTCGCTTTCGACCTACCGACCCAGATGGGCTACGACTCTGACAATCCAGTGGCAGCCGGCGAGGTGGGCAAGGTCGGCGTGGCGATCGACTCGATTGACGACATGCGGGTGCTGTTCGATCAGATCCCACTCGACCAGGTGACGACGTCGATGACGATCAATGCTCCGGCCGCGGTGCTGCTGTTGCTCTACCAGCTCGTGGCCGAGGAGCAAGGCGTCGACGCCGCCACGCTCGGCGGGACGATTCAGAACGATGTCCTCAAGGAGTACATCGCGCGTGGCACCTACATCTATCCGCCGTCGGCTTCCCTGCGACTCATCACCGATATATTTGAGTACTGCAGGGCCGAGATCCCACGGTGGAACACCATTTCGATCTCTGGCTATCACATGGCTGAGGCAGGGGCGACGCCTGCGCAAGAGGTGGCCTTCACCCTCGCCAATGGCGTCGAATACGTGCGGGCCGCGATGGCCAGCGGCCAGGACGTCGACGACTTTGCCCCTCGGTTGGCGTTCTTCTTCGTCTCGCGGACGACCCTGCTTGAGGAGGTCGCGAAGTTTCGAGCTGCGCGCCGGCTCTGGGCGCGCATCATGCGCGACGAGTTCGGTGCCAAGAATCCGAAGTCATGGATGCTTCGCTTCCACACGCAGACGGCGGGAGTACAGCTCACCGCGCAGCAGCCTGAGGTGAATCTGGTGCGGGTTGCCGTGCAAGGCCTCGCCGCCGTTCTTGGTGGTACGCAGTCGCTGCACACCAACAGCTACGACGAGGCGATCGCCCTTCCCACGCAGAAGGCAGCCAGACTCGCACTGCGCACTCAGCAGGTCCTCGCCTACGAGACAGACGTCACGGCCACGGTTGACCCGTTTGCGGGGTCTTACGTGGTCGAGTCAATGACAGATGCGGTCGAGGCTGAGGCGGTCGAACTCATGGAACAGGTGCAGCGGCATGGCGGCGCTGTCGCCGCCATTGAGAAGGGCTTTCAGAAGGGCGAGATCGAGCGCAGCGCCTATGACGTGGCGTTGCAGATCGATGCGGGCGACCGGGTCGTGGTCGGGGTCAACCGGTTTGTCGCCGAGACCGAGGACCCGTACGAACCGCTGCGCGTCGACCCGTCGATCGAGGCCGATCAGAAAGAGCGGCTCGAACGGCTGAGAGACGAGCGGGACCAGGGCGAGGTCGATCGATGGCTGGCTCAGGTCACCGAAGCCGCCACGGGCGGGGCCAATGTGCTCTATCCGATGCGTGAGGCGCTTCGAGCCAGGGCCACCGTTGGCGAGGTCAGCGACGCCTTGCGCGCCGTCTGGGGTGTGTATCAACCCGTTGACGCCTTCTGAAGGGGGCAACCGGCAACCATGACTCGCCACCGACCGTCTAGCCTCGGCTCTGTGGCAACATCTGGCTTCGACCTCGGCGCCCTTGGTGCGGAACTGTCTGCGATGGTGGCCAAGATCTCTGACGAACTCATCGGGATCCGTCGTGACCTGCATGCACACCCCGAGCTGGGCCGGCGCGAGACGCGCACGACCGGAGTCATCCGCGACCGTTTGACTGCGGTCGGCCTGAACCCCGTCGTGCTGCCAGGCGGGTCAGGGATCGTCTGCGACATCGGCCCGCATGACGCAGGTTCGCGGACGGTGGCCCTACGGGCCGATATTGATGCGTTACCGATCGACGACGAGAAGCAGTCGGTCGCCTATCGCTCGACCGTTCCAGGCGTGTGTCACGCCTGTGGCCACGACGTTCACACTGCCGTTCTTATCGGGGCGGGCCAGGTGCTCGCTGAGCTGGACCGCCGGGGCCAGGTAGTAGGGCGCGTCAGGTTGATCTTTCAGCCGGCTGAGGAGTCCATGCCTGGGGGAGCCATCGACGTCATCGAGGCAGGCACTCTCGACGGCGTCGACCGGATCCTGGCCCTGCACTGCGACCCCCGCCAAGACGTCGGCAGCATCGGAGTCCGAATCGGCCCGATCACCGGTAGCAGCGATCACGTTCGCGTTGTCCTGAACAGCGACGGCGGGCACACCGCGAGACCACATCTGACGGGCGACCTGGTGTATGCCATGGCCAAGATCGTGACCGACGTGCCGTCGATCCTCTCTCGGCGGGTCGATCCGCGTGCGGGTCTGTCAGTGGTGTGGGGAACGGTGCGTGCCGGTGGCGCCGCCAACGCCATCCCGCAGAGCGGCGAAATTGCCGGCACCGTGCGGTCGCTCGACGCCCGGGTCTGGGAGAACGCCGAAGATGTGGTGACGAGAGCCGTCCAAGACGTCGCCGTGGCCTACGGAGTGGGCGTCACCGTCGACTACACCCGTGGAGTGCCGCCGGTGATCAACGACGCGGCGTCAGTGCGGCTGATCGAAGCGGTCGCTCGCGAAGTGCTCGGCGAGGGCAGAGTCGAGACCGTTGAGCAGAGCCTGGGCGGAGAAGACTTCGCCTGGTACCTACCGCATGTCCCGGGGGCGCTGTTCCGGTTGGGTGTCCAGGTGCCAGGGACCCACGATGGCGGCGACCTTCACCAAGGAACCTTCGACGTGGATGAACGAGCGATCGACGTGGGTGTTGTGCTGATGGCGTCCGTCGCGCTTCTCGACCTTGCCCAGTCTGCGCGCTAGTTCGCTGAGGGAGCCGGCGCGGAGTTCGGAGGAGCCCCCACCATTCCCGCAGACTTAAACGGATCACGCCGCGGGGGGTCGCCGAGCTCGGCGCGCGGGCAGGTGTCCAGAGTCAAACCGGCCCAGGTCAGTGCGTCGTCGACCAGGGACTCAACCCGCCACTCGCTCTCGAGTCCGTAGGGAGTGACGGTGACCTTGTAGATCGTGATCTGGTGGCGGTTGGGGGCGTCATACATGACAGCGATGGAGCCGAGCAGACGGGCGTTGCCGCGGGTACCGCCCATGCCGTCCCAGGGTGTGTCATAGCGCTGCCACAGCGACGAGGTGGCGTTCCAGACGCCCCCCGAGCTGATGTCGAGTCGCTTGAGCTCGTCGAGCACGCGGTTCGCTGCGCGCTCGTCAAGGATCGCTGCTGGCCTGATGATGCGGACGTCGTCACGCGGTGCTAC
>JBDTTS010000157.1:0-5759 GCA_039930525.1 Actinomycetes bacterium
GTTGCCAGATCCCCGTCGCACCTTGTAGCGAGTCAACTCATCAGGGGCACCCTCCAGGTCGGTGTTGACGGCCATGTCGACGACGCGAACGGAGGCACCGACCGTGCGTGCGAGCGCGTTGACGGCTGCCCCGCCGGCGAGGAAGTTCTGCACCATCTGCGCCGTGACTTCTGGGGGATAAGCCGAGACGCCGTCGGCCGCCACTCCGTGATCGCCGGCGAAGATCACCACTCGAGCGCGTTCGATCGCATGCGGGGGGCACTCGCCTTGGGTGGCTGCCACCCACGCCGAGAGGTCTTCGAGACGACCAAGAGCACCTGCTGGTTTGGTCAGGGTGAGGTGGCGCTGCGCTGCCGACTTCTGGATGCCGACATCGGGGCGGGTGATCTCGTCGCGAAAGCGTTGAAGATCGATCGTCACTGGACGAGCCTTTCGTGGCGGGTAGCGAGGTGCGCAGTCATAACCGCACCGGGCGGCCGGCAACCATCATGACGACGACGTCGGTCTCACGTGCGATCGCGGCGTTGAGGCGGCCTTGCGCGTCGCGGAAGATCCGCCCGGATCTCGTCGCCGGTACTACGCCTTGGCCGACCTCGTTCGACACGGCCACCACCTGCGCGGCTGTCTGACGCCACGCATGCGCCAGCGCGTCGATCTGCTTGTCGACCAGCTCAAGGTCACCCTCCCATGCGGCTGCGTCGTCCATGACGCGAGTGAGCCACAGGGTCAGACAGTCGACGAGCACGAAGTCGCCGCGTACGGCGCCGGCGAGGACCTCTGCCACGTCACCAGTCTCGACGGTCGTCCAGTGCGCAGGCCGGCGCTGTTGATGAGTGTGGATGCGGGCCGTCCACTCGTCGTCGTCTGGTCGGGGCGCTGAGGTAGCCACGTAGGTGACGCGTTCTGCGGCGGCCAACAACGACTCGGCATGGCAAGACTTGCCCGATCTCGCACCACCGATCACCAGCGTCCGGTGAGGGAGCGTCGGTTGACGGTGATGGTCACCGGCTCTGAGCACGGTTCCGTCCGACACCATGAGCGCGCCCCACGCCGCAAGCCGCTCCGCCGCGTCTGGGGGGTTGTGGTGCGACAGATGGACGGCCACGACAGTGGTGTGGCTCTCGATGGCGCCCACCTCGCGCAGCCGGCGCAGCTGCTGAGGAAACGTGGCCAGGTCGAGGTGCGACGTGCCATGGTCGAAAGCGTCGCCGAACGTCTCCTCCAGTAGCACCGTGTCGAACCGTGCACCCACCACCGAATGCACGGTCTCGGCTGGGAGCGGCCCGGTGTCGGTGGCGTACAGCAACCGCGAGCTATCAATGCCTGTGACATCAAAGAGAACGGCGTCACCGATTGTGGCGTCCCCGTGGGCCGCCTGGAGTACGCGCACCTCGTAACCGTGGGTGCTGAGGGTGCCTCCGGCTGCGACCGCGTGCAGCGTCACAGGGTCATCAGGGGCGATCCAGTTCACGAGCAGGTCGAGCACCCCTTGGGGGGCGTAGATGTCGAGCGGTTCGCGCCGCCCAGCCCAGTGCCGAAAGAGCAGGGCGGCCGGTCCGACATGGTCGGGATGGGCGTGGGTGATGAGCAGGCTGTGGACGCCGGACAGGTCGGCGCCGTGCCGAGTGGCAGCTGCCGGCACGTCGGGGCCGCAGTCGATGAGAACGGCATCGTCGAGCAGGACGCTCGTCTGCCCTCGGTATTGGCCAGCCTGGCGTGCGGTGTTGCACGAGGCGCAGGTGCAGAACGGGTTCGGCCAGCCGTCAGCCGAGCCTGTTCCGAGCAGCTGAACCTTCACAGAGCGCTACTTGCCGACGAAGGGGCAGCCGTGCCGGGCGCGACGAACTCGCGTGGCGCATCGAAGGCAGCCACGCGGTGAGCGCGCCTTAGCGCTCGCAGTGAGGGAGCACCCAACAGAGCGATGAGCACAGCGTTGCCGATCGCTCGTGGAATATCGAACCCCCACGAGGTGGCGAGAGTGAACGCCAGCAGGCGGCCGAGGTTCTCGGTGATCGGGGCACCTGCCACGAACGCGATGCTGCCGTCGGTGGCGATGAAAGGCCAGAACCACAGGTTCAGCAGCACCCCGAACGCCAGCGCGCTGAAGGCCCCGTAGCCGGCGAGCAAGGCGACCTCACGGCGTCCACGGCATCGAGGAAGCAGCCCGGCGCCTAGCCCAATCCACGCGGCGGCAATCATCTGGAACGGCAGCCAGGGGCCGACACCGCCGGTGATCAGTGCCGAGGCGAGCATCGAGGTGGCACCGAGCAGGAAGCCGAAGCCGGGACCGAAGACGCGACCACCGATGATCAGCACCACGAACATCGGTTGGAAGCCGGTGACCCCACCCGAGAGCGGTCGCAGCGCGGCAGCCACCGCAGTGAGTACCCCGAGTAGCGCGACCGACTTGGCGTCGATGCCACCCTCGCTCAGCTCGGCGACGACGACCGCGAGCAGCAGGGGAACGAGCAAGGCGAACAGCCACGGCCCGTCAGGGCTCTCGGCCAGCCAGGTGCCTTCGTCGACGAAGAACGGCCAGGCGAACGCGAGTAGTCCGATCACCGAGGTCAACCCGATCGCGAAGGTCGACCGCGGGGTGAGCTGGTGGGCCGGCGTCACAGGGCCTCCGGAAGAACGGCGCGCACGTCGGCAAGCGTGAGCAGCGGTACGGGAGCAAGGACCTTGGACACCTGTGGAGCGAACTGCGGCGAGGCCATCACAACGTCGCGAGTAGGGCCATCGGTGACGATCTCGCCCTCGGCGACGACCACCGTTCGGGTCGCGAGGTCGGCTGCGAGCTCGACGTCGTGGGTCGCCACGATGACCACGTCACCGGCCGCCGCCCGACGACGCAGCAGCGCGCTGAGTCGGTGCTTGGTGGGGTAGTCGAGGCCGCGGGTCGGCTCGTCGAGAAGCAGCACCGGCGCAGTCGCCGACAACACGACTGCGAGCGCCAGCGCGAGACGCTGTCCCTCAGAGAGGTCGCGGGGGTGTGTCGCAGGGTCCACTCCCGGGGCCAGTTCGGCGAACGTCCGGGCGGACAGGTCGGGATCGCTTGACTCGACCAGTTCGGCGCGCACCGACTCGTTCCACAGCAGATCGCCTGGGTCTTGCGGCACCATGCCGACGACCGCCGTCAGGGCTGACCCGTCCAACGCAGCAGGATCTTCTCCGCACACCCGAACCTTGCCGGACGCCGCATCGGTGAGCCCCACGAGGGCACGCAGCAGCGTGGACTTGCCCGCGCCGTTGCGGCCCATCACGGCAACGATTTCGCCCGACTGAATGTGCAGGTCAACGTCGCTTAGTGCCGTGCGCGACCCGTACTGCACGCGTAGCCCAGAGACGGTCACGACGGGCGGTCCGGGTGGCAGCACCGTGGCGTCGCTGCGCGCGGTCGAGGTATCGGCAGGCAGAGCGCTGAGGGTTGCTCGGAGCGGCCCCGCGAAGCGTCGTGCGTCGCGCACGGTGAGGGGGAGTGGTTCCCAGCGCGCCCAGCGTCCGAGCTCGACCACGGGCGGAGCGACCGGCGCGTCAGCCATGACGGCAACGGGAAGTCCGTCAGTCACCTGGCCGTCGCTGTGCACATGCACAATGCGGTCGGCGAACTGCACGACACGCTCGAGGCGGTGCTCGGCCATCAACACAGTGAGCCCGAGGTCGTGGACCAGGCGTTGGATCGCCGCGAGCACCTCTTCGGCGGCTCCGGGGTCGAGCGCCGACGTCGGCTCGTCGAGTACCAGAACCCGCGGGTGCTGGGCCAGGACCGAAGCGATGGCGGCTCGCTGCTGTTGCCCCCCCGAAAGCGTGCGCAGGGCGCGCGATCGAACGTCGTTGAGGCCGAGGAGGTCAAGCGACTCTTCGACGCGCCGCCGCATGACCGCAGGTGGCAGACCAAGGGACTCCATGCCGTACGCGATCTCGTCCTCGACGATCTCGCTGACGAATCCGTGCCGTGGGTCTTGCAGCACCACACCGACGACGTCGGCGAGCTCGCGCGGTGGGTGGTCACGGGTGTCGCGTCCGTCGACGATGACCCTGCCGGCGAGTGCGCCCCCGGTAAAGGTCGGCGCCAGCCCGTTGACGAGGCGAAGCAACGAGGACTTGCCACATCCGGTGCGTCCCACCACGAGGGCCAGTTCGCCTTCGGGGATCTCAAGCGTGACGTCGCGCAGGGTCGGTGCTGTGGTTTCTGGATACGTCAGCGTCGCACGGTCGAAGGTGATCATGCTGCCACCGGCTTGGGGGCCTCGACCGGCGTCACGTCAGACGGTCGCTGTTCATCTTGCGTCTCGTCGATGCCTCGCACCGGGGGAGCAATCCATGCTGGAGCCGCCGCGAGCAGAGTAGCGATGAGGGGGAGGAGCGGCAGCGTGGGCCAGGTGAGCGGACTGGTGGATGGGAGCATGACGCTAGGCGAAGCGACAGCAACCGCGGTGTAGACGGCGGTCGCGGTCAAACCCGACGCCACGGTGATCGTCTCGGGCCAGCGCCACGGATCGGGGCGGTAGACGGTGCGCACGGCGCGTCGGTTGGCCCGATGGAGTCCGGCCAGGGCAAGCGCGACGCCGATCGCGATCAGCAGCGCTGCTGTAAGCGCCGATGTGCTGGCGTCGAGCAAGCCGTAACCACCCACGCACAGAATCCCGAGCCCGGTCGCGGTGAGTGTGGCAGTGATCCGACGTGTGCGGGGTGCCAACTCGTTGAGTCGACCGAAGCCGCGCGAGTCCATCGCCGCCGCCAGCGCGAGGGAGCGTTCGAGGGCACCTGTCAGGACGGCGGTGGCCATTCGCGCGCTCGACCGCACTCCGGAGGTGGGTCTGCCACGTAGGCGACGCGCTTCGCGGACCAGTTGCAAGTGCGTGAGCGCCGAGGGGATGAGCGTCAACGCCACCACGACAGCGACACCCACTTCGTAGAGTGCGCCCGGAACACTCTTGAGAAGGCGCGTGGGATTAGCCAGCGAGTTCGCGGCCCCGACGCACGCCAAGATGGCCACCAGCTGCAGGCCCGAGTAGAGCGCTGCGACCAGCGCTTCCAGGGTGACCGCGCCGCCCAATCGGGCTCCGGCCATCCAGCCCGGCAAGGTCAGCTCAGGGAGAGTGAAGACGGTGGTGCCCGGGATCGGCGCACCGAAAAGCACCTCAAAGATCAGCCGCACACCGAGCACCACGGTGCCCAGCACGAGAAAGGCACGAAAGCTGGCCGCCCATGGGGTGTCGGCCCGCCGGGCCGCAACAACCAGGGCGGCGACCGCGATGATGGCGCCGAGCAGCAGCGGGTTGAGAGTTCGCGACGCTGCTGCCGCGAGCGCCAGCGCCCAGACCCACCAGGCGACCGGGTGCAACGCGCGGACGGCCCGCGGCCACCTGGTCATGCGCGACGCCGGCGCATGACCAATGCCGCGGCAAGGAGGCCGACGATGACGGCTGCGCCGGCCACTAGCCCCACGGGTGAGCCGGTGGCAGAAGCCGGTGTCGAGGCGGCGGCCGCGCTGACGTCGACCGAGTCGTAGGCCGCCGGCCCCTCCTCGTTCGTTTCTTCGACGTCCTTCTTCTTCGTCGACTTCTTCTTCCCGCCGGAGTCTTCGCCCTCGTTTTTGGTCGTGCCGCCATTGGTCTGCCCGCCCGGGGCCGAGCCACCCAAGGGACTCGATGAGCCGCCACCCCCGCTTCCGCCGTTCGGACCGCCGCCAGCACCGCCGGATCCGTCGTCACCCTTGGTGGGAGTGGCCGAAGGTGAACTCGTGGGGTCGGCGA
>JBDTTS010000158.1:0-5747 GCA_039930525.1 Actinomycetes bacterium
GTGTCGGCCACGAAGGGGGGCAGCCGCAACGATTGCCGCTGCCAGCGCTGATCTGGTGACCGAAGGCTCGATCACGTCGTCGACGACGCCCAGCGCCTTGGCCTTGTCGATACCTCCGGCCAGGAGATCGTGCTCGTCGGCGAGCTCTTTTTCGACCTCGGCGCGGATGTCTTCTGGCAGGTCGGCGAGACGGCGGCGGTGCAGGATCCGCACGGCGGCAATCGAGCCCATGACGGCCACGGTCGCACCCGGCCAGGCAAAGACTCGGGTGGCACCGAGGGCGCGCGAGTTCATGGCGATGTAGGCACCGCCGTAGGCCTTGCGCGTGACGACAGTGACCCTTGGGACGACCGCCTCGGCGAACGCGTGCAGCAGTTTGGCTCCGCGGCGTACGACGCCGTCCCACTCTTGACCGACGCCGGGCAGGTAGCCGGGTACGTCGACGACCACGACCAGCGGGATGCCGAACGCGTCGCACATGCGCACGAAGCGGGCCGCCTTCTCGGCGGAGGGGGAGTCGAGGCAGCCCCCCAGGCGCAGCGGGTTGTTGGCAATGACGCCAACGGTACGTCCGCCAAGACGACCAAGGGTCGTGACGATATTAGGGGCCCACCGTTCGTGCAGCTCGACCGACGATCCCTCGTCGAGCAGGTGCGCGACGAGCGGGTGGACGTCGTACGCGCGCTTAGCCGACTCGGGCAGGTGCTCTTCGAGATCGACGTCGACGACGGGGGTGGACGCCTCAAGCTCACCCTGGGCGCCGAAGAGATGTGTGAGCGAGCGCGCCTTGTCGAGCGCCTCGTCGTCGGTATCGGTGGCTATGTGCACCACACCACTGCGTCTGGCGTGTGGCTCGGCCCCACCGAGGCGTTCCATGTTGACGTCCTCACCGGTCACGGAGCGGACGACATCAGGCCCAGTGACAAAGACGCGGCCGTTCGGGCCAAGAATCACGATGTCGGTCAAGGCGGGGCCGTAGGCGGCGCCACCGGCGGCCGCGCCCAACACCACCGAGATCTGGGGGATGCGCCCGGACGCCCTGGTCATGATGTTGAAGACTTCGCCGACGGCATGCAGCGAGACGACGCCTTCAGCGAGCCGCGCCCCACCGGAGTGCCACAGGCCGATGACCGGGATTTCGTCGGCTAGGGCACGTGCGTACGCGGCCAAAATGACCTTGCACCCTTCGGCGCCCATGGCGCCGCCCATGATGGTCGCGTCCGAGGCGAAGGCAACGGCATGCGTGCCCTTGACCAGGCCATGGCCGGCCAGCATTCCCGAGTCGCCGTCGGCGGTCAGCGCGACGTACGTGCCGTCGTCGAAGAGCGCACGGAGCCGCTGGTTGGGATTGCGCGGGTCGTCTTCGCGCGGGATCTTCGGCTTCTTGACGGGAGGTGCTGGCTGTTCAGTGGCGGTCACGGGTAGCTCCTGAAAGCGAGTGCCACGTTGTGACCGCCGAAGCCGAACGAGTTGTTCAGGGCGATGGCCCCCGGTAGGCGATCGTCCTCGATCTTTCTCGCCTGACCGCTCACGATGTCGAGCTGCACCTCGGGATCGAGGTTCTCGAGGTTGATGGTCGGCGGCATGAGTTGGTCGTGCAGAGCCATGATGCAGGCGAGCGACTCCACCGCACCGGCGGCGCCGAGCAGGTGCCCGGTCATCGACTTCGTCGACGTGACCGCCACGTTGGCGGCGTCCTCACCTAGCGCGTTACGAATGGCCAGGGCCTCGGCCACGTCGCCCTGCGGGGTGCTCGTTCCATGGGCGTTGATGTGCACCACGTCGGACGGCTCGGCGCCGGCGTCGACGAGGGCGGCGCGCATAGCGCGCGTGGCGCCCTTGCCCTCGGGGTCGGGCTGCGCAATGTGGTGTCCGTCGGCGGTGATGCCGGCGCCGGCGACCTCGCCGTAGATCTTGGCGCCGCGTGCCTTGGCATGCTCGGCGGTCTCGATCACGAGAACCGCGGCACCTTCGCCGAAGACGAAGCCGTCACGCGCGGTATCCCACGGCCGGGAAGCGGCCGGCGGGTCGTCGTTGCGCTTGGAGAGCGCACGCATGGCGGCGAATGCGGCGAGTGGCAAGGGGTGAATGCACGCCTCGGTACCGCCGACGACGACCATGTCTGCGCGTCCGCTGCGGATCATCGTGAGCCCCTGCGCAACGGCCTCGGCACCAGAAGCGCAAGCCGAGACAGGAGTGTGGACGCCGGCTCGGGCGCTGAGCTCGAGGCCGACGACCGCTGCTGGGCCGTTGGGCATCAGCATCGGGATCGTGTGCGGGCTGACCCGCCGAGGCCCCGACTCGCGGTAGATGTCCCACTGGCCAAGAAGTGTGAGTGCCCCGCCGATCCCGGTGGCGATGCTGACGCCGAGTCGCTCGCGGTCGACGTCGGGCGCTCCGGCGTCGGCCCACGCTTCGCGGGCAGCAACGAGGGCCAGCTGCTGGGTGCGGTCGAGCTTGCGCGCTTCGACTCGGTCGAGCACGTCGGCGGGGTCGACGGCGACTCGCGCCGCGAACTGCACCGGCAGCTCCGACGCCCACTCCTCAGTGAGGGAGCGGACGCCGGAGCGGCCAGCAAGCAGTCCGTCCCAGGTCGATGCAACGTCGCCGCCGATCGGCGTGGTCGCGCCGATTCCGGTGACGACAACAGTCTGCGCATCAGACCTGGGGGTGGTCGACATCGGTCAGGCACCCGCCTGCGCGATGTAGGTGACCGCGTCACCAACGGTGCGGAGATCCTTGACGTCGTCGTCGGGGATCTTGACGCTGAACTTTTCTTCGGCGGCCACCACTACCTCGACCATCGACAGCGAGTCGATGTCGAGGTCGTCGGTGAACGCCTTGTCGAGCTGAACGCTGTCGACGGGAACGCCGGCAACCTCGTTCACGATCTCAGCGAGGCCGCTGAGAATCTCTTGTTGGTCCGCCATGGGAACTCCTTGTTCTGGCTACTTGAGCTATCGGACTGTTTGGGTACTGCGTTCCCGCGGGGCGGGAGGTCGAGATGACTATGGCACGACGACTACCTGTGCGGAGTAGACCAACCCGGCGCCAAAGCCAATCATCAGCGCCACATCGCCGCTCTTTATCTGACCCTCTTCGAGCATCCGACCCATCGCGAGCGGGATCGAGGCTGCCGAGGTGTTGCCGGTCTCGGCGATATCTCGGGCGACCACGACGGAGTCGGGCAGTGCGAGCTTCTTCATCATGGCGTCAGTGATACGCATGTTGGCCTGGTGGGGGATGAACGCATCGAGGTCCGAGACGCTGACCCCCGCGGCATCGAGCGCCTCTTGAGCCGCCTTGGCCATCTCGTAAACCGCCCAACGAAAGACCTGCGGGCCGCTCATGCGCAGTGACGGGAACTTGTGGGTGGGGTCATCGCGCAGGACGTCCCAGGGCGTGTCTTGAATGATCGCCTCGGTCTGGGCGCCATCTGACCCCCACACCACCGGACCAATCCCGGGGGTTTCGGACGCGCCGACCACTACCGCCCCTGCCCCGTCGCCGAAGATGAACGCGGTGCCGCGGTCAGTGGGGTCGACGATGTCGGAGAGCTTCTCGACGCCCACCACGATCACGCAGGTGGCACTGCCGCCGCGGATCATGTCCTGGGCCAGGGCGAGGCCGTAGCTGAAGCCGGCGCAGGCCGCGCTGATGTCGAAGGCGGCCGGCGCGCCGGCACCCAGGCGGTAGGCGAGCTCGGCGGCAGCTGACGGCGTCTGCCACAGGTGTGTGACGGTCCCCACGATGACGGCGTCAACCTGGTCAGCGCTGATACCGGCGGCAGCCAGGGCCTTTTCGGACGCCGCCGCCGCCATGTCGACGACGCTTTCGTCGGGGGCCGCGAAGTGCCGGGTGATGATGCCGGAGCGTTCGCGAATCCATGCGTCGGAAGAGTCGATGTGCTCGCAGATCTCATCGTTGGTGACGACTCGCGAGGGGCGGTAGGCGCCAACGCCCAGGATGCTGGCGTACTCAGCACCACGGCGAGGGGTGAGACGGGCGCCGGTCATTCTGGTCCCTCGTGGGGGTGGAGGCGAATGATCGGCTGGCCGGGGGCAATAGGGTCGCCGTCCTCGACGAGCCACTCGACGATCGTGCCGCCGTGCGGGGCGAGTACTACCTGCTGGTCCCGGTTGGTGGCCACGTAGCCCACCTGGGTGCCCGACTCGAGTGCATCGCCGACTTCGGCATCGCCGCGGTGAAAGATTCCCTTGGCTGGCGCGACCAGCATGCGCCAGGACGGTGAGGTGTCGAGGGGGCTTGGTGTGCCGTGGCGTTCGACCAGGCCCCGTGCGGCATCGAGGTCGTCTGGCGTTTTCAGTGCGACGACCTCGATCCCTGGCAGGGCGCGCTTGGCGAGACCGGCGAGCGTCCCCGCCGGGGGAACCTCGATGAGGGCGGTGACGCCCAAGTCGAGCATTGTCTGCATGCAGAGGTCCCAGCGAACCGGGTTGCTCACCTGCTGGACGAGGCGCTTGAGATAGTCGCGTCCGCTCTGAACGACGCCGCCATCGGCATTGGAGAGCAGGCGGGTGCGCGCGTCGTGGGTGTAGATCGCTCGTGCATAGCCGCCCAGCGTGCTGACGGCCGGCGCCATGTGGCGGGTGTGAAACGCGCCAGCAACTGACAGTGGTCGAAGTCGAGCGCCCTCGGGTGGGTCGTCCTGAAAGGCCGCAAGCTCGTCAAGGGTGCCGGCCGCGACGATCTGGCCGGCGCCGTTGATGTTGGCCGCGGTCAGCCCGTGCTTCTCGATGCTCTGCAGACAAGGTCTGCGTCACCGCCCAGGACGGCGGTCATACCGGTCGTCGACACCGCTGAGGCGGCCGCCATCGCCTTGCCCCGCTCGCGCACGAAGACCATTGCCTGCTCTGCTGACATGACTCCGGCGGCGGCCGCGGCGGTGATCTCGCCGACCGAGTGACCGGCGCCGACTCCGACCTTGCCGAACGCGTCGGCCGGGTGTGGGAAGAGGCTCAGGAGTGAAACGAGCCCAGAAGCGACAATGAGCGGTTGAGCGATCGCGGTGTCGCGGATCGTCTCGGCATCGGCTTCGGTGCCGTAGTGCACCAGGTCGAGGTCGGCGACTGCTGACAGCCAGCGCAGACGCTCCTCGAAGCCCGGTAGTTCGAGCCACGGAGCGAGGAAGCCGGGGGACTGGGCGCCTTGACCTGGCGCGACGATGACAAGCACATGACCACCTTGGCGTACGGGACGTCGATCGCTGGTACCGGCGCGGACGAAGCCCACGGGGTGAAGTTGTAGAAACCCTACAACCCTGGTGTGGTCCGCTGGTCGAGTCGACCCACAGCAAGGGCCACTCGCAAGGTGAACGCGTCGCGCGGGTCGGTGGGCACCAAACCGCTCACCTCGGCGATTCGGCGGAGCCGGTAGCGCACGGTGTTGGCGTGTACGAAGAGCGTGCGCGCCGCTGCCTCAAGCGATGCCGACTGCTCAAGGACGGCGGCCGACGTCTCGAGAAGTCCACCGCCGGCTTGGTCGAGTGGGCGGTAGATCTGCTCCACCAGTGCCTGGCGGGCTTGCCGGTCTCCGTCCAGGGCGCGTTCGGGCAGCAACGCGTCGGCCGACACCGGGCGAGGGGCGTCCGGCCACCCGGGAGCCGACCGCAGGCCGACCGAGCCGGCGGCCGCGGTGAGGTCTTCGACGACGGGCCCCACCACGACGGGGCCGTCTCCGAACTGCGCCACCAGTGGGGCGGCAGCGGCCACCGGGTCGGTGGGGTC
>JBDTTS010000159.1:0-5730 GCA_039930525.1 Actinomycetes bacterium
AGTCTTGCCAGTCCTCCCAGAGCCAGTCCTTGTCGAGGCCTGAGTCGAGGTGGTCCCACGGCAGCACCTCTGAGAACTCGCGCTCGCGAGTGGTGTACCAGTCGACGTCGACCGGCTCGTCGGCCAACGCCTGCTCGGCACACCGCATCCAACGCTCGAAGCTGAAGTGCTCGCTCCATCCGTCGAAGCGGCCGCCATCGCGCCAGACCGCTTCGATGACGCGTCCCACTCGCCGGTCACCGCGCGAGAGAAGCCCTTCGACGATTCCCGGCTTGCCGTCGTGGTACCGGAAGCCGATGGCTTTGCCGAACTGACGGTCGTCGCGGATGTTGTTGCGCAGCTTCTGCAGCCGCGCATCCGTTGACTCGTGGTCGAGCTGAGCGGCCCACTGGAACGGCGTGTGCGGCTTGGGGACGAATCCCCCGATGGACACTGTGCACCTGATGTCTTTGCGACCGGCCACCTCGCGCCCGGTCTTGATCACCTCTCGCGCCAGATCGGCGATCTGCAGCACGTCGTCGTCAGTTTCGGTGGGGAGGCCGCACATGAAGTAGAGCTTCACCTGACGCCACCCGCTGCCGTAGGCCGCGGTGACGGTTTTGATCAGGTCTTCCTCGGTGACCATCTTGTTGATCACTTTGCGAATGCGCTCGCTGCCGCCTTCGGGGGCGAAGGTGAGACCCGAACGGCGTCCGCTGCGGCTCAGCTCGTTGGCGAGGTCGATGTTGAACGCATCGACACGGGTGCTGGGCAGCGACAATGAGGTGTTCGTGCCCTCGTAGCGGTCAGCCAGCCCCTTCGCGACCTCCTTGATCTCGGAGTGGTCGGCGCTCGACAGCGACAACAGGCCGACTTCTTCAAAGCCGGTCGCCTGCAGTGACTGCTCGACCATCTCACCGATGCCGGTGATGCTGCGTTCGCGTACCGGGCGGGTGATCATGCCCGCCTGGCAGAACCGGCAACCGCGGGTGCAGCCACGAAAGATCTCGACGCTGGCCCGTTCGTGCACGCTTTCGGCCAGTGGCACGAGCGGCTTCTTCGGGTAGGGCCAGGCGTCCAGGTCGGTGACGGTGTGCTTGCTGACCCGCCACGGAACGCCGGGTCGATTGGGGACGACTCGCTTGATCCGACCATCGTCGAGGTACTCGACGTCGTAGAAGGCGGGGATGTAGACACCACCGGTCTGCGCCAGACGCATCAGCAACTGCTCGCGTCCGCCAGGGGAGCCCTCGGCTTTGAAATCACGGATCAGCCCCGTGATCTCGAGGGCGGCCTGCTCACCGTCGCCGATGACAACGGCATCCATGAAGTCGGCGATCGGCTCGGGGTTGAAGGCGGCGTGGCCGCCGGCGAGCACGATCGGGTGACCATCGTTGCGGTCACTGGCATGCAGCGGAATGCCCGCGAGGTCGAGCGCGGTAAGCATGTTGGTGTAACCGAGCTCGGTAGCGAACGAGAGGCCAAAGACGTCGAAGGCACCGACCGGGCGGTGGGCGTCAACGGTGAACTGCGGCACGTTGTGCTCACGCATCAGGGCTTCGAGATCTGACCACACTGAGTAGGTGCGTTCGGCGAGCACGTCCGGCTGTTCGTTGAGCACTTCGTAGAGGATCTGGACGCCCTGGTTCGGCACGCCGATCTCGTAGGCGTCCGGGTACATCAGCGCCCACCGAACGGTGGTCGACTCCCACGGCTTGCTGACAGCATTCAGCTCGCCCCCGACGTACTGGATGGGCTTTTGCACCTTCGGCAGCAACGCCTCAAGCCGGGGAAAGACCGAAGCGACCGAATCTGTCGACGCGTCAGCGTCGATCGGCGTGGCCGAGTCGATCGGCGTGGCCGACATGGGAAACCTCCGTGGGGTGGGGAACGCCCCCAGAGTACGCGGCCCGCCGAGTGTCCCCTTGGGTGACGCTCTGGGGCACCGAGTGTGCGGCTGGTTGTCACCCTGGCCGATCGATCTCGCACCAAGCACATCTCGACGTCACACTCGACGCTCTCAGGCGTCCACCAAGGGGACACTCAGCGGGTCCTGGCGGCACACAGAGGGACAGTCGGCGGGCTTTGGTGGTCAGCGGATGGCGCGGCGCAGGTGGACGTTTTCGAGCAGGCCGATGGCCATCCAGTTGGCGAACATGCTGGTGCCGCCGTATGAGACGAAGGGCAGTGGGACTCCGGTGACGGGCATGATGCCGATCACCATGCCGATGTTTTGGAACATCTGGAAGGCGAACCAGCAGACGATTCCGGTGGCCATCAGGGTGCCGAACAGGTCCTCGGCGCGAGTCGCAATACGCAGAGCGCGCCAGAGCACGATAGCGAACAGAGCGATGATGCCGATGCTGCCGACGAAGCCCAGCTCTTCGGCAACGACGGTGTAGATGAAGTCGGTCTGTTGCTCGGGCACGAAGCCACCGGCGGTCTGCGTCCCTTGAAAGAGCCCGGCTCCGAAGATCGATCCAGCGCCGACGGTGATGCGCGCCTGGTTGGTGTTGTAGCCAACACCCTGCGGATCGAGCTCAGGATTGGCGAAGGCCAACAGCCGGTCGATCTGGTACTGGTCGAGGACGCCGACCTGAACGGCGAGAAACGCACCCACAACGCCGAGGGCCAGCAAAGCGATAAGCCACCAGAGCCGCGTGCCGGCCACCGCCAGAACGCCGAGGACGATCATGCCCATGACCACGGCGGTCCCGAGGTCTGGCTGCAGCATGACCAAGCCGATCGGAACAGCTGCAATGAGCAGTGCGAAAGCCACGTCGGGCAGCCGCGGCTCTGTATCGTTGTCACGTCGCTCGGCCAGCAGCATCGCCAGCCCCACGGCCAGCGCCACCTTCATAAACTCTGACGGTTGGATCGAGAATCCACCTGGCACCTGGATCCACGCCTGAGCACCGTTGACCTCAGTACCGACTATCAGAACCGCGACAAGGCCGATGACCGACGCGATGTAGACGAACGGGGCATACGCGCGCAGCGTCCGGTAGTCGAAAAGCATCGTGGCCAGTCCGAGGCCCAACCCGATCACCAGGTTGATCATGTGCCGCTTCAGATACGCCTGGGGGTCTTCACCAGCCGACAAGTTCCGCGTGGCGGAGTACACGAAGACTGCGCCAGCCACACTCAAAGTAAGCGCGGCGACGAAGAGCACCCAGTCAAACCGTCGAAGCAACGAGTCGCGCCCCATGGCCCGGGCGCGCAGGGAGCGACGCCGCCTACGGGGCGAAAGGACGGTCTGCGGGTAGCCGAGTGTCACTGCGTGGTCCTGCGACGCCGTCGACCGTTCTTCTTCTTCGACTTCTTCTCGTCGGTGTTCGCGGCCGGGATTCCGCTCTCTGATGAGCCGGGCAGCCCGTCGTCCTTGGGCAGCTCGATCGTGCCGTCCGGGTTAACGGTCGGCAGGCCCGTGATCGGGTCGCCGCCCGGGACGATGGCGTCCTTCGGGATCACTTGCGATCCCTCGATACCGAAGAGCGCCTTGTATATCTCGTTCACGCTCGGGGCGGAGGTTCCCGAGCCGGTGCCACCTTCGGGAACCATCATCAGCACGACGTACTCGGGGTCGTCAGCCGGAGCGTAGGACGCGTACCACGACGTGGTCGCTTTGTCCTTCACCTGGCCGGTTCCGGTCTTGGCTGCCACCGGCACCTTGTCGAGGGGAAAGTCGACGTACCGGTACGCGGCAGAACCCGAGACCGGCACACTGCGCAAGGCGTCCTGGATGTACTTCACCGTGGCACTCGACGCCGGCACTTTCCCCTGCGACTTTGGCTTGAAGTTCTTCACGACCTTGCCCTCCGGTGACATGACAGCGCGCGCCACCTGGGGTCGGTAAAGGGTGCCGCCGTTCGCGATGGCGGCGTAGGCACGCGCCGTTTGCAGCGGAGTCGACAAGACGTCGCCTTGGCCGATGGCTGAGAGGATCGCGTCACCAGGACGCATCAGAGCACCGTCCACACAAAGCTCTGCATACAAAGCTACCAACTCGGGGTCGTTGCGCTGCTCCCGAGAGCCCTGATCCTCGAAGTTGCAGTAGAAGTTCTTGTTGTCTTCCCAGAACTCCCGGCGCCACTCCCGATCAGGTATGCGCCCGGCCGCCTCGGACGGCAGGTCGATGCCGGTCGTCGACCCGTAGCCGAAGCCGCGAGCGGTGTTCATCAGGTACTCGGGTGCGTTCGATCCGGCGTCCTGACCGCCCTCTTCGACGTACATGCGGTAGGCGAGACCGTAGAAGACGGTGTTGCACGACACCTCAAGAGCACGAGCGAGGGTCATCGACTCGGTCATGCCTGCCTCGTAGTTCGAGAATGTCTGCGTCGATCCCGGCACACTGAACGAGTCAGAACACTGGTACGGCCCGTTGAGGCTGTAGCCGGCAGCGGCGGCGGCGGCCGTTCCGACCACCTTGAAGGTGGACGCCGGCGCGTACTCACCTTGAATAGCCCGGTTGATCAGCGGGTTGCCGGCCTTCTCGCTGGAGAGCCGCTTGAACTGGTCGTTGGTGACCCCGCCCACCCAGATCTCGGGGTCGTAGTCGGGGTAGCTGGCCATCGCCACGACCCGTCCGGTGTCGACCTCCATCACGACAGCCGCGCCGGTCTTGGCCGGGAAGCCGCGGTCCTGTCCGTTCGCGCCGGCGGTGTTCGCCCGTTCGATCGCCGCTTTCAACTGCTCCTCGACGACCTTCTGTACCTGCGCATCGATGCTGGTCACCAGGTAGTTGCCGGGCTGCGCATCCTTCTCAGCCACGGTGCCCGTCACATTGCCCGACGAGTCGACGGCCAGCTTCTTCACTCCCGCCTTGCCGCGCAAGTAGTCGTCATACACCTGCTCGATCCCACCACGCCCCACGAGGTCGAAGTTGGTGTACGTGCTGCCCTTGCGACCTTCCTCGGCCTCGGCAGCGGCCAGCTCTTCGGCCGAGATCGGTCCGATGTAGCCAAGCAGCTGAGCTGCCCGCACCCCGAACGGTGCTGGATAGTCGCGGATCGCGGTCATCTCGGCCGTGACGCCGGCAAACTCTTCGCTGCGTTCCATCACCTGAAGGGCAACGTTGGCCTTCACGTCCTCGGCCACCGGGATCGGCTGGTAGGGCGAGCCGTTCCAGCACACAGGAGGTTCTGCAGCCCCCGGCGACCCGCACAGCGTCAGCTGCCGGTCGAGCTTGCGGTAGGGAACCTCGAGCACCGTCGAGAGCTTGCGCACCACTCGCTCACCGTCGTCCGGCAGATCGAGAAGGGTGGACCGGTCGACGGATACCACCAGCGACGTCCGATTCTGAACCAGGGGGCGTCCTTGGGCGTCCAAGATGGCGCCGCGCGTCGCCGGGGTCACGACCTCGCGAATCCGGTTCTCTGAAGCGGCTGCTTGATACTCCTCACCGGTTACGACCTGCATGTACCAAAGGCGTCCACCGAGCGCGGCCAACAAAGAAAAGACGAGGACCTGCAGCACCACGAGACGAGTCCGCGAACGGTCTGTCACGGTGGTCTCCAAGCGGCAGCGGTCGTGAGAAAGAGCGGGAACCCCGTGTTCTGACGCGGACAATCACGAGGACGTTCCTTAGCGCTGCGGTGATCGCTGTCACACCAGGCGGTGCTGCCAGCTGCCGATTACAGCGCGGTGGGGTTGAGAGCCGTTCGACGCGCCAATGCCATTACGCCAGGAATCACAAAGGGAGCCAGCAACAGATCGTACAGAACACTGGACAGTGTCGTCGAAACGACGAGT
>JBDTTS010000160.1:0-5683 GCA_039930525.1 Actinomycetes bacterium
CAGGATCTTGCCCAGTGACGCCTTCGCTGCAGATCGTGGGGGCGGGGCTGCTGGGGACGTCGGTAGGCCTGGCCCTTGCCCACTCAGAGTGGAAAGTATGGGTGGCAGATACCGACCGGGCAGCTGAACGGCTAGCAGCAGAGCTGGGCGGTGGCACTGCAGGCTGGGTTGGCGCTCAACCAGATGTCGTGTTGCTGTGCGTTCCACCCTCCGCGACGTCGGAAGTCATGAGCCATGTTGTTCGTCTATATCCTTCAGCGACAATTAGTGATGTCCTTAGTGTGAAGACTTACCCTCAAGTCGAAGCAGAGAAATTGGGCTGTGCGGCGCGCTTTGTGGGTGGTCATCCGATGGCTGGGCGTGAACGGTCCGGCCCGGTAGCGGCTCAGGCAGATCTTTTTGAGGCGCGGCCGTGGGCTGTCTGCGCCGGCTCGAGCGCCGAGCCGCATCGGGTCGCGCTGATCGAGCGCCTGGCGCGTGACTGCGGGGCCGACCCCTTACTGATTGACGCGGCCGCCCACGACGAGGCCGTGGCCTTGGTGAGCCACCTGCCACAGCTGGCCGCAAGCGCCGTGGCGGGGCAGCTCAAGAACGCTGATCCACTGGCGCTGGTACTGGCAGGCCAAGGCCTACGCGACACAGTGCGGATCGCCGGCAGCGATCCTCGCCTCTGGAGTGACATCGTGACCGCCAACGCCAGAGCGCTGGCCCTTCCGGTACGTCGACTGGCAACTGATCTGTCGGCCATCGCCGACGCGATAGAAGAAGCTGCAGGGGGCAAGTTCGGAACCGAGGAGAGCCGAGATGTCGACAAAGCGATTGAACGATTTCTCGATTCCGGACAGCAGGGATTTGCCCTGATTCCGGGTAAGCATGGTGCTCCGGCCGCTGACTACACGGTCATCCCCGTGGTCATTCCCGATGAGCCGGGAGCGCTGGCCAGGCTGTTCACCACCGTGGCCAGGGCGGGGGCGAGCGTTGAAGACATTTCACTGGAGCACTCACCTGGCCACCCAGTCGGTGTGATCGAGCTGGCGGTCGTGCCGGCCGAAGCCCCTGCTCTGGTGCAAGCGCTCCACAGCGATGGATGGTCCTCGCACTAGGTCTGGCCCGGCGCTCCGCTGGGACTCCGCCCCCAAGACCGGTACTCTCGGCCAACTACACGTCCTGGTGCCACTGACCTCGGGCGTTCTAAGCCCCACTCGACTGGAAGGTGTTGCCATGGTCCACGACGACACCGGCGCGTTGGTCGCCGTAGCCGTCGACGGGCCATCTGGGTCAGGCAAGTCGAGCACCGCGCGTGGCGTTGCGCAAAGACTGGGCTGGAACTATGTCGACACCGGCGCGATGTATCGGGCGCTCACCTGGTGGCTGATCAACGAGGGCGTCGACGTGACGGACATAGACGTGGTCACCAAGCGAGTGCTTGAGCCGCTCTTGGAGACTTCCGTGGACCCCTCGTTCCCAGGAGTGTTCGTTAATGGCCAAGAGGTCAGCGATGAGATCCGCGACCCTCACGTGACCTCGTCGGTGAGTGCAGTGAGTGCGGTGCCCGCCGTTCGCGAGCGTCTGGTGTCGGTGCAACGCGAGATCATGGAACGCGGTGCCGTAGTGGTCGAGGGTCGCGACATCGGTACCGTCGTGGCCCCTGACGCGGCGGTAAAGGTCTATCTGGTCGCGACGACCGAGGCGCGAGCGCAGCGGCGCGCGGCAGAGTGGGCTCACGACCACGGCGTGACCGTCGAGCACACCGCGGCCATGTTGGATCATCGCGATCACCTCGACTCCACCCGCGAGCTATCGCCGCTGAGTCAAGCCGATGATGCGGTAATGATCGACTCCACGTCATTGACGCTGGAACAAGTGATCGACCAGGTGGTCGCGCTCGTCCATGAGCGCGTCCCGAGTTTTGCCACGTCGTGACAGGGCGCGAAGAGCTGCCGGTTCTCGACGGATCGCTACCGGTTGTAGCCGTTGTCGGACGACCGAACGTAGGGAAGTCGACCCTCGTCAACCGGATCATCGGGCGTCGCGAAGCTGTAGTAGAGGACCGTCCGGGGGTGACACGCGACCGCGTCGCTTATGACGCCACCTGGTCCGGTCGATCGTTTGTTGTTGTTGATACCGGGGGATGGGAGCGGGACGCGCGTGGGCTCGCGGCGACTGTTGCTGCACAAGCCGAAATGGCCGTTGAAGCTGCTGACGTCGTCATGCTGGTTGTGGATGCTGAGGTTGGGATCACCGACACCGATGAGGCGGTTGTCCAGGTGCTGCGGCGGGCGAAGAAGCCGGTCGTTCTTGCGGCGAACAAAGTCGACGACACGAGACAAGAGCTCGAGGCGTCCTCGCTCTGGGCTTTGGGGCTCGGAGAGCCATACCCGGTGTCTGCATTACACGGCCGAGGTTCAGGAGATCTGCTCGACGCGCTGCTGGCGGCCATGCCTGACCGCGAAGAGGGGCTGGTTGTCGAGGGCGGTCCGCACCGGGTCGCACTGCTTGGCCGCCCGAACGTCGGCAAGTCCAGTCTGCTGAACAGACTGGCTGACGAGCACCGAGTGGTTGTTGACTCGGTGGCCGGCACCACCGTTGATCCCGTTGACGAACTCATCACCCTCGGAGACGAAGACTGGCGATTTGTCGATACAGCCGGAATCCGCCGCCGAGTCCATGAGGCAAGCGGCAGCGAGTACTTTGCGAGTTTGCGCACGAAGTCAGCCTTGGCGAAGGCTGAGGTGGCTGTGGTGCTCATCGACGCGAGCGAGCCGATCAGCGAGCAGGACACCCGCATTCTCTCCATGGTGATCGAGGCGGGGCGCGCCTTGGTGATTGCCTACAACAAGTGGGACTTGATGGACGACGAGCGCCGGTACTACCTCGACAAAGAGATCGAGCGCGAGCTGCTGCGTGTCCAGTGGGCACCCCGGGTAAATGTGTCTGCCGAAACTGGTCGGCACGTCGAGAAGCTCGTACCTGCTCTACACGCAGCACTAGAGGGCTGGTCAACTCGAGTCCCGACCGGTCAGTTGAACGCCTTCCTCGGTCGCCTTGTGGCTGAACATCCGCATCCGGTCCGTGGGGGCAAGCAGCCGCGGATTCTCTTCGCTACTCAGGCAGCAAGTCGACCTCCGACGTTCGCCTTATTCACATCGGGGTTCTTGGAGTCGGGCTATCGTCGTTTCATCGAGCGCCGGCTGCGCGAGGAGTACGGGTTCGTTGGTACGCCTATTCACGTCACGATGAAGGTCCGAGAGAAGCGCTTCAAGAAGTAACAACGGGCCGTTCGAGGGGAGAAATTATGCAGGCGACGCGTTTCGGGCGTCCGCTCCCGCCAGGGGGCACGATCGGGGTCTTCGCGCCTTCTGGTCCATTCGAGAACCGCAGCGACGTGTTGCGACCCGTCGAATGGTGGACGTTGCGCGGCTACCAGGTGCGACTCACCGACAGTGTCTGGGCTCGCCACGACTACGTAGCCGGGCCGGCACAGGAGCGGGTTGACGACCTGCATGCGCTGCTTCTCGATGACGACGTAGATGTCATCTTCTGCCTCTGGGGTGGCGTCGGGGCGATCGAGATGTTGCCGCTGATCGACTACGACCTGGTGGCCCGCTATCCCAAGGCCATCATGGGATTCAGTGATATCACCAACCTGCACGCGGCAATGCTGCGTCATGCGGGTCTCTCAACGTTTCACGGCCCTGGCTTCGGCTCGTTTGGCGCTACCGACCGAGAAGCGTTCACACTCGACTCGGCTGTTGAAGCGTTCACCAAGGGCGGAGTTGGAGAAGTGCCACGTCGGCCGGATGACGCCTACATACGCCCGATCAACGGCGGAAAGGTGACGGCGCCAATCGTCGGCGGAAACCTCTACACGCTCAACCACCTGATGGGGACGCCCTACGAACTTGACCCGTCTGGCTCAATTCTGATGATCGAAGACGTCGACACCAAGTCCATCGACTTCGACGTCATGTTCTGGCAGATGCGCCTCGCCGGTGTGCTGGACCAAGTAGCCGGAGTCGTCGTGAGCGACCTGCACGAGTGTGGGAAGCCCGACCCCGAGGTAGTTGCTGATCGTTCGTTGGAGGATGTGCTCGAGTCGCACCTTGGTGCACTCGGTGTTCCTGTGGTCTATGGCCTTCCACTTGGGCATGGACCGCACTTGGCGTCTATGCCCCTCGGTGTCATGGCGACCTTGGACGCTGACGCTCGGAGACTCTCGATTGACGAGCCCGGTGTTCGGTGAGTGCCGATTTACGAAGGCCGGATCGGTTGCGTTAGTGTTGGCGGGCCCTCGTGAGGGCACCGGGACGTAGCGCAGCTTGGTAGCGCACTTGACTGGGGGTCAAGGGGTCGCAGGTTCAAATCCTGTCGTCCCGACGGTGTGATCTCGCAAGAGATAGGAAAGATCCGAACCCTCATTTGGGGTTCGGATCTTTCTTGCTTCATGTGGAGAGCGCTCCGGGTACAGTCGTCGAGCCAGGTACTGGTGGCAGAGGGCTGAGCCAGACCCCGCTGAATCCGAAGGGCCCCTCAAGTGCGTGAGCGGTCGAGGAGGATCTCGTACCCTCTCGCGATAGCATCCCGTTCTCGGTCGGCCGCCATCTCGGTGTCGCCTGAATCCCACAACCGATGACATCTGGTCGCGGGACAGTTCGACGAGCCTGACCGACCGTCATCACCTGAAGGAGCCGCCATGTCGCGAGTCCGCATCCACAACTTCTCGATCTCGCTCGATGGGTTCGCCACCGGCGTGGGTCTGGCCTTCGACACCCCGTTTGGCCACGCCGGACATCGGCTCCACGAGTGGTTGTTCGCCACTCGGTTCGCGCATCGCGAGATTCTCGGCAAGCCGGGCGGCACTGAGGGTGTCGATCACGTGATGGCGGACCGGCATGGACCCGGGGTAGGTGCGGAGATCATGGGTGCGGGCAAGTTCGGCCCTCCGGGCTGGCAGGACGATCCGGAGTGGCGCGGGTGGTGGGGTGACAACCCGCCGTTCCATACGCCGACCTACGTCCTGACTCACCATGCTCGCGCCGCGCTGGAGATGGAGGGTGGCACGACGTTCCACTTTCTCGATGCCGCGCCGCCGGATGCACTTGAGGTGGCGCGCGAAGCCGCCGCCGGTCGGGACGTCCGCATTGGCGGAGGCCCGACCATGATGCGTGCTTTCATCGCCGCCGGCCTCGTGGACCACCTGCACATCGTGCAGGTGCCGATCCTGCTAGGCCGTGGCGTTCGGCTGTGGGGCGGGCTGGAGTCGTTGGAGCAGCAATACGACGTAGAGGTGGTCTCGACGCCCAGCGGCGTCACGCACCTCACCTTCACTCGATGACGATGTCGACCGTTAAGACCATCGACGGCATCGACGTTCTGCAGGCGATCACGGGGAGTGGCTGAACTCCACCTTTGCGTGCGACCCGTCGCACAAGGGCTTGTTCTCGGACGCGCCGCACCGGCACAACGTCACGCGGTTTCTGGACTCCAAAACGACCCCGTCGGATCGATCAATCGTGGCGCCGCCGGTCACGAGCAGTGGGCCGTCCGGAACGAGAAAGATTTGGGCGGGCAAGGTCGGTTCGACGTCGGCCCCCTCAAGCGTCAGCGTCAGGGCGCCGGAGGGACAGTGGGCAGCCATGGCAGCCAGTTGAGTCTGCCCAGCGGCATCAAGGTCGTCGCGGGC
>JBDTTS010000161.1:0-5679 GCA_039930525.1 Actinomycetes bacterium
ACGTAGCCGCTGGCCACGAAGTAGTCGCCGGGGCGGAACCGGGCGTAGGCCTCGCGCGCGGTGCTCTCGAAGGCGACCATGTCGTGGTACGTCGGGTCGAGTTTGTTGAAGCTCCCGTCGGCTTCGTGGCGCCACTGCTCGACGCCGACTCGAACGCGGACGTGCTCCTTGCCTGCGGAGGTGAAGTGCAGTTCTGGTGGGGAGACGATGAAGCCGACCAGGCTCATCTGTGTGGGGATGGACATGTGAACTCCTGCGGCGTGCCTCCCGGGCGTTGCCGGGCTTAGGAGTCAGGTGCACTCCCCATGCCGAGGTGGACCTGAAGCGCTGACCAAGACTCGCCGAACACGGATGCTGTTTGGCGGCGAGAAGACGCGCCCGGGGTGAGCGACGTATCGAGCACCCACCGTGAGTGGTTGTGCAGTTCCGACGCCGCGGCGCCTGGGTCGCCGATAGGCCCCCGGCCAGCGTTCGCGTCTGGCGCACCATTGATACTTCGACGCCGCCGAGGTGGACTCGCGGCTTGCCGACAATCAGGTCAGTAACGGTTGCGATTGAGGACTTTCGCCCCTTCGCGATGGGCCGGTTCTTGGGACACGCTGTATTCAACGGGCGCCGACACACGCGATCGTGCCCAAGGGATGAGTCGAAGTGAAAACACTGGATGTTCGCCCCGCCACGAGCTACTCGTGGCATGGCTCGCCGCCGTCGGTGCAACGTCCTGGCCATTGGCCGTACGTTCTGTCGGCCGCATTGGGTGTTGCCGCTGCGGTGGCCTCTGGCCTGAGTGTCGCTTGGCCGTCTCTGCTCATGGGTGTTGCTGGAAGCAACGGCAATATGCGCGGTACCGCGGTCGTCGTCCTCGTGGTCGGTGTACCTGTGCTCACCTTCGCGATCATCGGAGCATCGCAGGGGTCTGCGCGAGCGTTTGTGGTCTGGTTGGGAACGCTCGGGTATCTGCTCTACCAGGCGGTGTTGTTCTGCTTCGCGACACCTTTCAACAGCTTGTTCCTGATATATGTGGCCTATCTCAGCCTCGCGGTGTGGAGCATCGTGCTGTTGCTGCGAGGCACTGATCTCGACGCGTTTAGAGCACGCCTGTCGCCACAGACGCCCATCCGGTACGTCGCAGGCTTCGCCCTGGTGGTCGCCGTCCTCAACGCAGCGGCGTGGCTCGCCGGCATCGTGCCCACCGTGTTCAGCGACGATCCCGGGGAGTTCCTTACCGAAACGGGGCTGCTGACGAACCCTGTCTACATTCAGGACCTCGCGATCTGGCTGCCGCTGCTCGCGACCGGCGCCGTCGCGGCGTGGCGTCACCAGATCTGGGGCCAACTGATCACTGCGGCGATGCTGGCCATGTTCGTGCTGGAATCCATCAGCATCTCAGTCGATCAGTGGTTCGGCTCGCGCGCAGACCCCAGTTCGTCAGCTTCGTCCATGACAATGGTGCCGGTCTTCGCAGCGGTGAGTCTAGTGACAGTGGTACCGCTCATTGTCTTCTTGCGCAACCTCGACCGGACGTCATGACGATGGCCCCAAGATGAGGACTGCGGTGCGCTGAACGATCGGGATTGTCGTGGTGTTGCACGGCGTGATCCACCTGCTCGGAGCTGCCAAGGCGCTCGGCTGGAGTTCAGTGACCCAACTTTCGGAGCCGATCGACACCAGGCTGGGCGCAGAGCTCTTCTCGTCCTCGCTGGGTGATGGGTGGTTCGTACGTTCGTAAGTCTTGGGGGGGGCTCGCCGCGGTCATGGTGGCTGTGCTCTCGCAGGCGGCGATCCTGACCCCGTGGAGCGACGCGACGGCCGGCTCGGTCGTTGATGTCACCTTGATGGTGATGGCTGGCTACGGCCTTGCGGCGAACGGGCCGAGCGGCCTCCGGGGGCAGACCCGTTCGAGGTCTTCGCAGATCGCCCGCCGTTTCGCCCCGCGGCGTCCGCCGTCCTTGAACGTGCTTGCAGCCCTGGACACCAGCAAGGCGCCAACCGACCGCCGCGCGCGCGAAAGACCTGGCTGGACGGCACATCTAGGCACCGGGTCAGCAGCAGAGGGACGTCACCCCGGGGAGCCGCTCACCATTCGCGCCTCACTCACCGTGCAGACCCTGCTGTCCTGAGCACGGGATCGGTGCCCGCGCTTGACGTCGCTGGGTCCCGGATGCTCGATCGAGCACTGGGAAGGCGCTGTTGATGACCCCGGCGACCACCCGCACCGGGCCAACCAGGATCAGTAGTACCAGCCCCAGATCATTGCCATTGGGACCGTGTGAACAGCAGTAAAGAGGGCTTGCCGCGCAGAGGTACATCCACGGCCGGTAGCGAGGGAAGAAGCGGAGCGTGGACCGCAGACCGACCCCCGTGAACAAGAGCATCGAGGTCCATGCGAGTGCGGTGAACCCGACGGCGCTGGTACTCCACGCACTGGTGGGTGCCCAGACGACTGCCGCCCAGGCCGCGACATAGGCCGTGAGACCCCCCGAGTAGACGGCAAGCGCCGGACCCGTGCAAGGAGTCCGCAGGGAGAAGGGCATCAGCAGCGGCAGCAGAAAGACGATGCCGCGCAGCAGGGTCTCGCCCATAGACAGCCAGCCAGGGATGTCCGGTCCTGGGCTCCCCGGCGCCAAGGGCGGCGGGAGCCTGCCGACCAGCACCAGGTCACACGGACCAGAACCGGGACTAGCAACCAAAACCGGTTGCGAGCTAACTGCGTCCAAGTCCGGCCCGCCGGCGAGGTGTTCATCCGCAGAGTCTGAATCTGGGGGTGAGGGTGGGCCTCTTGCCGATGTATCGACAACGCCCCGGGCTGTGCCGCTTGGTCATACTTCGATCGCCGCACGGCGATCTCGCGGCATTGACATGGCCGATCCATCAAGCCAGCGTTCGGCGCGCTAGCTGGCTCCGCGCCCTACCGCGACGCCCGTGGACTCAACTGGTGGCGCTCTCGGCCTCTATCGGTACTCATCCACGTCCTCCGGCTTTCGGATCGCCGATGGCTGCAGCTCGGCCAGCCCTACTGACACGCTCGACCGGACCGACGACGGGCCGACTAGCCCTCGGGGCGTCCCCGGGGTTCTCCGTCAACCGAAGGAGTCTCTGACTGACGGGACTTCCGACTCTTCCCCGATATGCCATCCGCGGGGAATGCTCCTCACATGTCGCCAGTCATGAGCGGTCGAATGTTCGTCATCACGAACGTCGTGGCGAACCGGCTCGTCATCGCGGTGCTGAGGAGCAGGGCGGGTCGGCGACTCGGTCGACGGCTCGCCGTGGTCGAGTACGTGGGGCGCCGTTCCGGGCAAAGGCACCGCCTCGTTACGGAATACGTCACCGACGGACGGACCGTGCGCATCGCAGTCGGTATGTCGGAGCGGAAGACTTGGTGGCGCAACTTTCAATCGACGCACCGTGTGCGTCTGCGGATTGCGGGCGAGGACCACAACGCGACGGCGCACGTGGAGCGCGGCGGCGGCCAGGTTTACGTCGTCGGGGAACTCGATACACACGCGGCCGGCAATGGGTCAACCTCACCAACACGGGATCGCGGTCGCACGTCATGACAACCGATGTGAGGGGATATCCGAGACGAGGACGACATCGACCCTCGGGCCGGCCCGGTTACCGCCCGCACCCAGGCTGACCCGCGTCCCGCCGAGCCTGTCCGTGAGCCGGTTAGACATGTGCCCAGATGAGGCCCAGCCGGGGAGCCGTGAACCCCATCGGTTCCTGGCTCCGGCCCTGAGTCCATCCGGGAAGGCGGCTTCACGGATCGGACGTCCCCTCGAGCCGCCGGCTGGTCACCGCGGCGGTCCGCGCCGCAGGCCGTATCGCGCCCATGCACGGGCTGTTCGACGTCGACATCACCAAAGCCCGCCACCTGCTGGCCGACAGCGGGCTGCCGTTGTCGCTGACCGCCACGTCGATGTTCAGACGCTGACCGAGGCGACCGAGCCAGGGGCCGTTCGGGCTTTTGCACGTGGTCCTCGACGCCGACGTCCGCAGTGTCACCGAACTGAGCGCCTAGCCGCGGCGGTCAAGACAGACTCCACCACCGCCGCGACCGGACACCTGCTGAACACCTTCGCTGACGGCCGAGGCGTCGCCATCACCCCTCCCATCCTGGCGTCAGCTCCGCATCGGCACCACGAATGACGCGAGATCGGCGCGAGCCAGACCTACGTCCAGCGGCTGCGCACCCCAGCCGAGGGCTTCAACGTGTGCGGCAATGCTGCCCACCGCCCACTGCTCGAGGAGCCCGAGATGCACGTCGCATCCTTGAAGTCATCCTTGCCAGCCACGATGCCGACTGACCCCGCCCCTCCCGGTCAGCGATCGCCGATCCCGGCGGGTCCGTCTTGAATGGCAAGGATTTCAGACCTCGCGATCCTGAAGGCGCCGGAGGGCGTAGGCCACAAGCGCGCCGGTGGTGACCACGGTGACGGAGAGGGCTGGGATGTAGTCGACGAGTTCAGCGGAGCCCAGGAGGTCCACTGGGGCGGTGGCTAGGGAGCTCGGCAACCACCGATGGACTTCAGGGAACGTCCCGGCGATGGGTAGTGCGAGCAGGATCCCGACGGCGAGGCCGACGGTTCCTAGAAGCGAGCGGGCCAAGGACGCCGCCATCGTCGTTACAGCGACGGCGAACAGCAAGTAGACGCTGCCACACAGCCAACCTTCGAGCACGCTGAGGGCTGGAAGCCGACCGATGAGCAACGTGGTCTCGTACCACGCACCCAATGTACCGAGGGCATACGCGGCGATGGCCGCTGTGGCGCTGATGGTGAACCGGGGAGCGACCAAGGTCGACATCTGCCGGGTTCGGGTGCGCAGAAAGGTCGAAACCCCCCGTCGGGCATCGAAGGCGAGCGCTCCGGCGGCCACAACGATCACCACGACCAGGCCGGTCTGGTTCGCCTGGCTGATGAAGTTCGTCATCCCATCCACTGGCCTCGGCTCGCCAGCGATGATCGTCAGGTTCGATTCTGCGCGCTCCAGGATCTTCGACATGTAGCGGGCCGTGACGGGGCCGAGCAGCCCGAAGAACAAGTAGACGGCCACCAACGAGGCCAGTCGCGGTGAGCGGACGAGTCGCAGCCATTCGAGTCGCCAGGCGCTCAGCGGTTTGGCGTCAATGGGAGGGCGTTCAGGTAGGTCCGTGGCCGTGGTGATTTTCATCGCTCGTCCTGCTGTGTGAGCGCAAGGAAGGCTGACTCGAGGTCCGCAGCCACGGGTTCGCAGGAGACCAGGCGGCTTCTACATGCTGCGAGGACGGCGGGGATACCGCGCTCACCGCTCTCGAGGGTGTCGGCGTCCACGCGCAGAACCCGGTCGCCGGACCGTTCCACTGACGTCACCCAACTCTGCTGGAGGAGTGTTCGTGCGACCTCCCGGGTGCGGTCGTCGCCGAGGCGCACCAGCCACCGGGGCTTGAGGTGCTCGTCGATGAGCTGTTGGGTCGGGCCCTGATAGATCATGCGTCCGTTGCGCAGGATGCCGATGTGGTCGGCGATGCGTTGGACGTCGCTGAGGATGTGGCTCGAGAAGATCGCGGTCGCTGAACCACGCATGCCGGCGACAAGGTCCAGCACCTCCGCCCGACCTGCGGGGTCCAGGGCGGAGGTCGGCTCGTCGAAGATGACCAGCTTCGGGGAGCAGACGATTGCGCACGCGAGACCGAGG
>JBDTTS010000162.1:0-5656 GCA_039930525.1 Actinomycetes bacterium
GTTGAGGACGACGCCGCGGCCGCGCACGTAGACGAGCGTGTTGGCGGTACCGAGGTCGACGGCCATATCACGGCCAATGAACGACATGTTGCTCATGAGAGCCTTCCGAGAACGGGGAAACGCGCCTTTCGAGGACGCGGAAACGGGCGGGGCGTCAGCGCCCCACGATACCCGCGTCCGGCCGCTCCCCCAAAAAGGTGAAAAAAGTCTCGACCTGTCCTAGAGGGCAGGGAAGAAGAGCACGACCTCACGGGCGGCCGACTCAGCGGAGTCTGAGCCGTGGACCAGGTTCTCTTGCATCACATTTGCCAGGTCGCCGCGGATCGTGCCAGGGGCCGACTTGATCGGGTTCGTGACGCCCATCATCGTGCGCCAGGCCTCGATGGCGTCCGGGCCCTCAATGACAGCGGCGAGTAGCGGCCCACCGGTGATGAAGTCGACCAGGTCGCCGAAGAACGGCTTGTCGGCGTGCTCGCCGTAGTGCGCCTCAGCCGTCGCCCGGTCGAGGGTGCGCAGCTCTACGGCGACCAAGGTGTAGCCCTTGCGCTCGATCCGCGAGATGACCTCGCCGACGAGACCACGGCTGACGCCATCAGGCTTGACGAGGACGAGAGTGCGCTCAGACACGAAGACTCCTGGGACGGGCAGCGAAAGCGCCGACAATGCCGACGAGGACGGGCGAAACTCTAGCCAGCGGACTCCGGTGGCTACGCTTCCGGGTCGTCGACTCCGGCCCAGCGCTCAGCGTGCAGCTCTTCACCGCGACGCCCCACCCGCAAGCCGACCACCCAGAGCGCGACGAACAGCCCGCCCACCAAGAACATCGCATGCACGACGAAGCCGCTCGCCAGCACCAAACCCTGCACGACCCAGCCAGCCTGGTACCCCCAAGGACGTGACAACGATCCAGCGACAAGCAGGCAAAGCACGGCCAGCGCTACTCCCCCAGTGATGGCCACAGTGGGTTCGACGCCCCCGAGAGTCACAGCGACAGGGATCGCCAGCAGAACGATCAGGCCTTCGAAGGTGAGAACGCTGGCGGCGATGACGCGCATATGACCAGTCTCCCTGCTTAGCGCCGAGAGCGCAGAAGAGCGCGGGCCTGGCCGACCACGGTGACCGAACCGGTGACGAGCACTCCCACCCCGCCCAGGTCGCCTGACTCCTCGGCGGCGGTGACTGCCCGCTCAAGGGCGTCAGGGAGCGCGTGTTCGATGGCCACCCGATCGTCGCCGAAGATGTCTTGCGCCAGCGCCCCCAGGTCGTCAGGGTCGATCGCTCGCGGTGAGTTCGACCGGGTGATCACCACTTCGGCGAGTAGGGGTTCAAGCGTCGACAGGATGCCTTCGGCGTCCTTGTCGTTGAGAACGCCGACGACGCCTACCAAGCGGCTGAACGTGAACGATCCCTCGACCGCCTCGACCAGGGCCTGCATGCCTGGCAGGTTGTGGGCCACGTCCAGCAGAACCGCAGGGCTACGCCGGATGACCTCAAGACGTCCGGGCACCGTCACAGCAGCAAAACCTTCACCGACCACATCGCCGTCGAGGGCTCCGGTGCCCCCGCCAAGGAAGGCCTCGACCGCCACCAGCGCGCAGGCGGCATTCCGGGCCTGATGCTCGCCATGCATCGGCAGGAACACGTCTTCGTACGTACCGCCAACGCCTCGCAGCGTCAGCAGCTGCCCGCCTAGAGCCACCTGCCGGTCGACAACGCCGAAGTCAACGCCCTCACGCAGCACGACAGCCCCTACCTCGGCTGCCCGCTCGAGCAGCACGTCGGACGCCGATGGCTCTTGCTCGGCGAGCACGATCACCATGCCTGCCTTGATGATCCCGGCTTTCTGCGCCGCGATCGTCGCGAGATCGTCACCGAGCCAGTCCATGTGGTCGAGGCCGACGGGCAGGACCACCCCGACCGGAGCCTCGACAACATTGGTCGAGTCCCATGACCCGCCGAGCCCCACCTCGACAACGCCCACCGAGACCGGCGCGTCAGCGAAGGCCGCAAAGGCCAACAGGGTGAGTACCTCGAAGAACGTAAGCGCTCGCCCACCGTCGCTTTCGACCATGACGATGAAGGGCACGAGGTCTTCCCACGCCGCCAACAGCCGGCCCGAATCGATGAGCTCACCGTCGAGGCGAATCCGTTCGCGAATGGTTTCGAGGTGCGGACTGGTGAAACGACCGGTGCGCAGCCCGTAGGCGGTGAGCAGCGCATCGATCATGGCCGTCGTCGACGACTTGCCATTGGTCCCAGCGACATGGATCGCGGGGAAGCTCTTCTCCGGGCTGCCCATCAGATCCAGCACGGCGCTGACTCGGTCGAGGCTCGGCTCGATCTGCGACTCCGGCGCCCGGCGGATCAGCTCGACCTCCAGCGCGAGCAGCCGCTCGGCCTCGTTGTCGGAGGGTGGAGGGGGCATTGGCGCGTCTCGGGTCACGGGGGTGAGTCTAGACAGGGGCCCCTCTACGATTGCCTCCCATGGAGCCGTCTAACACCACCAGCGCCCGCCTTCCTGACAAGCCGTCGATCGACGGCATCGAGAAGGCGTGGCAGCAGGTGTGGGACGAGCAGGGCACCTACCGCTTCGACCGCACCAAGACGCGCGAGCAGATCTTCTCGATCGACACCCCCCCGCCGACCGTCAGCGGCTCGCTGCACGTCGGGCATGTCTTCAGCTATACCCACACCGACACGATCGCCCGCTACCAGCGAATGTGTGGGCGCGAGGTCTTCTACCCGATGGGGTGGGACGACAACGGGCTGCCCACCGAGCGACGCGTGCAGAACTACTACGGCGTCCGATGCGAGCCGACGCTCCACTACGACCCCGATTTCGAGCCACCTGCCGAACCTGGAAAGCAGCAGATCCCGATTTCTCGGCGCAACTTCGTTGAGCTCTGCGAACGCCTCACCGAAGAGGACGAGAAGGTCTTCGAGGCACTGTGGCGTCAGCTCGGGCTCTCGGTCGACTGGTCAATGACGTACCAGACCATTGACGAACGAGCGCGCGCCGTCTCGCAACGGGCGTTCTTGCGCAACCTGTCTCGCGGCGAGGCGTATCAGGCCGAGGCCCCCACACTGTGGGACGTGTCGTTCCGCACCGCCGTCGCGCAGGCCGAGCTCGAGGACCGCGAACGTGACAGTGCATATCACGCCATCACTTTTCACCGACCCGATGGCGACGTTCTCACGATCGATACGACTCGACCTGAGCTGATCCCAGCATGCGTCGCGCTGGTCGCGCATCCTGATGATGAGCGCTACCAGCCGCTGTTCGGTAGCACCGTTCGCACGCCGCTCTTCGACGTCGAGGTGCCGGTGTTGGCCCATCGTCTGGCCGACCCTGAGAAGGGCACCGGCATCGCAATGATCTGCACCTTCGGTGACACCACCGACGTCACCTGGTGGCGTGAGCTCAACTTGCCGACCAGGGCGATCATCGGCCGCGACGGACGCGTCATCGCTGACATCCCCGATGTCATCACGTCGCCCGAAGGACGCACCGCCTATGCGCGGCTCGCGGGGTCGACGGTGTTCACCGCCAAGAAGACCATCGTCGAGATGCTCGTCGACAGCGGCGACCTGGTGGGTGACATCCGGCCGATCAAGCACCCAGTCAAGTTCTATGAGAAAGGTGACAAGCCACTCGAAATCGTCAGCACCCGTCAGTGGTACATCCGCAACGGCGGACGCGACGAGCTGCTGCGCGAACGACTGCTCGCCCGAGGTGCCGAGCTGCATTGGCACCCCCCGCACATGAAGGTGCGCTACGACAACTGGGTCTCCGGTCTCAACGGCGACTGGCTGATCTCGCGCCAACGATTCTTCGGTGTGCCGCTCCCGCTGTGGTACCGCCTGGACGCCCACGGCGAACCCGTCTACGACGATCCCATCGTGCCACCTGACGAGGCGCTGCCGATCGACCCACAGTCTGAGACCCCGCCTGGGTTTTCCGAGGAACAGCGGGGAGCGGCTGGTGGGTTCATGGGTGACCCCGACATCATGGACACTTGGGCGACCTCGTCGCTCACCCCGCAGATCGCTGGCGGCTGGTCATTCGACGACGACCTGTTCGCGCGCGTGTTTCCCATGGATCTGCGCCCTCAGGCGCACGAGATCATCCGCACCTGGCTGTTCTCGTCGGTAGTGCGCGCCAACGCCGAGCACGACGTCGTGCCGTGGACCCACATCGGGATCTCTGGCTGGATCCTCGACCCTGATCGCAAAAAGATGAGCAAGTCCAAGGGCAACGTGATTACGCCGATGGACCTGCTCGACGAGTACGGCTCTGACGGCGTCCGCTACTGGGCGGCAAGCGGTCGGCCCGGCACCGACACCGCCTTCGACATCGGCCAGATGAAGGTCGGACGTCGGCTGGCTATCAAAGTGCTCAACGCCAGTAAGTTCGTCATCGGTGTCGGCGCTGACGCATCGCTGGCGTTCGACGCGACTGCCATTACCGAGCCACTCGATCGGGCGCTCATGGCGCGGCTCGCCAACGTCGTCGATGACACCACCCGCGCGTTCGACGACTACAACTACGCGCGCGCGTTGGAGTTGACCGAGACCTTCTTCTGGGCGTTCACCGACGACTACGTCGAGCTGGTCAAGGAGCGCGCCTACCGCCTTCCGTCCGATGCGGGAGCGCGTTCGGCCCGGGCGACGCTCGCTACCGCGTTGTCAGTGCTGCATCGGCTCTTCGCGCCAATCCTTCCCTTCGTGACCGAAGAAGTGTGGTCATGGTGGCAAGAAGGGTCCGTGCACCGCGCACAATGGCCGACCGCTGACGAGGTGCGCCTCGCCGTAGGAGATGGGGATGCAAGGCTTCTAGATACGGTGTCGTCCGTCCTTGGCGACATTCGAAAGGCCAAGTCCGACGCGAAGGCTTCGATGCGCACTGAGGTCAACAGGGCCGAAGTCCGAGGCACAGTTGAGCAGGTAGCGATCCTGGAGCACGCACGCGGCGACCTGTCAGCCGTCGGTCGTATCGCCAAGCTCGAACTGGTGGGCGGCGCGTCCGAACTCGCGGTCAGCGTCGAACTGGCCGAAAACTAGGCCGACTTCTCGCGGCGCTCGCGCTTGGACTCTTTCTCGTGCTGTACAAGGGTCGGGTACACATGCTCGAGGACGACGTCTCGTGTGATGACGACGCGCGCGACGTCTTCTCGGCTAGGAACCTCGTACATGACCGCGAGCAGCACTTCTTCGAGGATGGCGCGTAGACCACGGGCCCCGGTGCCTCGCATGATTGCCTGCTCAGAGATCGCCTCAAGAGCGTCGTCGGTGAACTCGAGCTCGACGTCATCGAGCTCGAAGAGCTTGACGTACTGCTTGACGAGGGCGTTCTTTGGCTCGGTGAGGATCTGCTGGATGTCTTCTGGTCGAAGCCGCTGCACAGCGGTCAACACGGGTAGACGTCCGACGAACTCGGGGATCATGCCGAACTTTCCGAGGTCCTCGGGCTTGACCTCGCCGAAGATGTCCTTCGCGTCGCGCTCGGCCTTGCCCTCGATCTCGCCGCCGAAGCCGATGCCCTTCTTGCCAACGCGCTGGTTGATGATGTGCTCGAGCCCGTCGAACGCGCCACCCACGATGAAGAGGACGTTGGTGGTGTCGATCTGGATGAACTCTTGGTGCGGGTGCTTGCGGC